>JBARQL010000185.1:0-13350 GCA_049643685.1 Methylotenera sp. | reverse complement strand
CCTGAAATTCCTACAGAATACTTGGCGGCACATCAAGCTTCTGCGCCTACAGTAAGCTCATACTATATTCAAGCTGCAAGCTACTCAGAGTGAAGCCTTTAGTCGGTGTGAACCTAATAGTCAGAGTAATACGAAGAATGTTCCTCATGCGTTTTGTGTTAATTTTATTTTGCACTTTTGCTACAGTGAGTGCGCAAGCAGCCGAGGATAAGTCTGTTGCATGGCAAATACTGCAAAAAGCGGCCGCTGCGGCGCATGCCTTAAGTTATCAAGGCATTTTTGTCTGCCAGTCCGGCAAGCAATCTAAATCAGTTGAAATTAAGCATGTATTCGACGGTCAGCACGAGTTTTCTCGCAATGTGGTGTTAGATGGCGCGCCGCGCGAAGTGTTAAGTCAGGGTGAAAATTTAGTCATCTATAATCCTAAAAATGAAAAGATCGTTATTGAAAAGCGCCGTGGGCAAAACATGTTCCCTGCAGTGTTACCCGCGAATATAGAAGGCATTAAAGCCAATTACACATTAAGTATGGGTGGGCTAGAACGTGTAGCGGATCGTGAAGCGCAGCTATTATTTTTAGAACCCAAAGACAATTTGCGCTATCGCCATCACTTTTGGGTGGATACTGAATTTGGCCTTATTTTAAAGTCTGTGATGCTAAATCATCACAATGAGATGATGGATCACATCGCCTTTAGCCAATTAAATCTGTTCAATAAGGTAGATTTGGACTGGTTCAAACCGAAAATAGATGCCAAAAAAGACTATGTCATGGAGGAAGATACTGCCGCGACAGAGGATGCTAACACCAGCCCGCATTGGGAGTTAAAGGATTTGCCAGCAGGCTATCATAAGGTGGATCAGATGGCGCGCAAAGTACATGGGAAATCATTGCCAGTGACGCATGTGGTATTTTCAGATGGTTTGGCTTCGGTATCTTTGTTTATTGAGCCTTTAGTGAAGGGTGTGAAACCAAGAATTGGCCAGAGTGTTGTTGGTAACACTAGCTTTTATTCTCGTGTGGCTGGCTTTTTACAAATTACCGCATTGGGTGAAGTTCCTGAAGTGACCACTGCACGTATCGCGAATGCGGTGGTTTTTGTAAAATAATTGATGGTGGCGGCCTTAAGTTAGTTTATGAAACCATACTAATCAAACCATACTAGAACTGAGTCAGGTAAAGACATGTTAGAAGAATTTGCAGTAGTGACAGCACGTAAAGGTAATCAGGCGATATTGGAAATCGAAAGGCGCACTGCCTGTGGTTTATGTGGACAAAAACGGGGCTGTGGAAATGCCACTTGGGGTAAGTTGCTTGGGCACCAAAATCACCAATTAACTGCAGAGAATCAAGTCAACGCAAATGTCGGTGATAGCGTTGTAGTTGGCATCGATGAAAAAGCAGTGTTGCGCACCACTTTATATTTGTATGTTGTGCCTCTAATTACGTTGCTGATTGGCACGGCCTTGGCTGACTACTTTTTTAAAAATCAATTTTATGTGATGTTAGGTGCGATTTCAGGGTTGATTATTGGATTCCTCTGGGTGAAAGGGCATCTGATTGGGCAAGAGCAATCAGGTGTCGCTTATAGTAAACAATACCAAGCGGTAATATTACGTTTTACTGAAGACGAAACAGGGCTTGAAAATTGCAATAAAGCCCAAACAATGACTAGTGAAAGCACCGGTGGTGCTGAGACTAAGTGACAGCGTATTTCTAAAAACTTAAAGAGGTGAATAGATGTTAAGAAATTGGATTTCGGCAATGAGTTTAGGCTTAGTTGCGACTATCAGCACGCAAGTTGATGCGAAAGATTTGCCAGATTTTACGACGCTCGCAGAAAATCACGGCGCGGAAGTGGTGAATATCAGCGTCACGCAAAACGTACGTGGCGATACTGGCATGTCTCCGTTTCCAGGTCTAGAAAACGATGAGCAATTGCAGGAATTCTTTAAACGTTTCGGCAATCCAAATATGCCTGGCATGCCTGGGCAAAATGGAGGCCCGCAGCCAGATTACAAATCACAATCTTTAGGCTCAGGCTTCATTATCAGCAGCGATGGTTATATTTTAACCAATGCCCATGTGGTCAATGAAGCCGATGAAGTGATTGTGAAGTTATCTGATAAACGTGAGTTTAAGGCCAAAATTATTGGCGCAGATAAACGCACTGATGTGGCGCTCGTGAAAATTGAAGCCACCGGTCTGCCAAAAGCGAATGTTGGGGATCCTAGCAAACTAAAAGTGGGTGAATGGGTAGCGGCAATTGGTTCACCATTTGGTTTGGAGAATACTATGACAGCAGGTATCGTCAGTGCAAAAGGTCGCGCGCTGCCACAAGAGAACTTTGTCCCGTTTATCCAAACCGATGTGGCGATTAACCCTGGTAACTCTGGTGGACCTTTATATAATTTAAATGGCGAAGTGGTCGGCATCAACTCACAAATTTACAGCCGCAGTGGCGGTTCCATGGGTTTATCGTTTGCCATTCCGATTGATGTCGCGATTGAGGTTTCCAATCAACTTAAGGCCACAGGCAAAATCACGCGTGGCTGGTTGGGTATTGCCATTCAGGAAATCACCAAAGAATTGGCAGAATCGTTCGGCATGAAAAATACCAATGGTGCATTAGTTGCAGGGGTTGAGAAAAATGGCCCTGCAGATAAAGGTGGTTTAGAAGCTGGTGATGTCATATTGAAATTTGATAGCAAACCTATTATGACTTCCGCCGATCTACCGCGCGCAGTGGGTTCGACTAAACCTGGCAAAGTGGCGGCAGTTGAGATTTTGCGTAAAGGTAACCCAAAGACGCTCAATATTGGTGTGGGTGAAATGCCCAATGACCCAAATGATACTGCACAGCCAAATAAAACCGCGCCAAAACCAGAGGCGAATAGAATTGGCCTAACCCTTAAGGAACTTACTGCGGCACAAAAGAAAAAGCTGAATGGTAAGAATGGGTTATTGGTGATGGATAGCGTTGGTGTAGCCGCACAAGCGGGCATCCGCCGTGGCGATGTGATACTTGGCTTAAATAATAGCGAAACACAAAGTGTAGAGCAATTTAATAAGCAGATTAATGCGGTTGCGGTTGGCAAGTCGGTCGCAGTATTGGTACAACGTGGCGAAAATACCTTATATGTACCGATTAAAGTGGCCAAGTAGTCAAGCAGCCAAGTAGTTTGCTTTTAAAAAACCCGCCAAAATGGCGGGTTTTTTATTGGCAGTCAATGCATGTTACATTGACTGCCTCCACAAATGTTCAGTTCACACGTTATTCACTTTGAATGTTTATTCTAACGCCAAACGCAACCTTTTATTAGTCAAGGCTGGGAGTCTGGGGTGGTTTCACCCAATATCGGTACTGGCAGCCCATATCGGGCTATTCTTGAAGCGAAAGATCTGATTAGACCCGCTGGAGAAGCGGAAGGAGGCACTTCAAATAGTTTCACCTTGCTTAAGATAGAGCCAGAACCCTGTGCTTTAATGCTTTCAGGCTTGGCTCTCATTGGTTTTAAGGGGGGCGTCGCAAAATTTAAGCCGAAGTGATGAGATGTTCAAATGAGTAGAGATGCTATCGAGTAGTCACTAGCGCTCATTCGAGCGACCGATAACCCCTAGAAATACCCTGACTAATCCGTAAGCAATCCAAGAAGCAATGCGTTTGATGAGATTAGCTTTGGCCCAATGGCGTGGCGATATTTGAATCGCGCTGGCATGAATGGTAGAAAATACCTCTGTCCGTAATTCGCTTGCAAATGTGGTGTCTTGTACCAGCACATTGGCCTCACGTGCCAATAATAAGCTAAAAGGGTCAATGTTAGATGAGCCTACCGTTGCCCAAGTGCTATCAATAATCGCGATTTTGCAGTGCATAAAACTTTGCCGATATTCGTAGATATTGATGCCGTTTTTCAAAAATTCACTATAAAAAGCATGGGTGGCGAACATTAAAAAATATTCCATACGGCCTTGTAATAGTAATTTCACATTGACGCCTCGCCTAGCAGCGGCTAGTAAGGCTTTACGAAACTTTCTACCTGGCACAAAATAGGCGTTGGCAATGATGATTTCAGATTTTGCATTGTCAATCGCTTCTAAATAAGCATCTTCAATATCATGTCGATGTAGCACGTTGTCCCGTACCACAAACGCAGCATTAATGTCACCAGCCATGGTTTTTTTAGAACCAGTTTTTTTAGATTCAGTTTTTTTGAACTGGGATTTTTTGAGTTCGGCTTGTTTCGATTGGGGTGGTTGAGACGATTTTTGCAAAAACTTTGTTGCAAGTTTGCTGGTTGGATATAGGTGTGACCATGCCATCCGGTGCCAGAGTTTATGTACGCTTGCAGCCATAGTTGGCAACAAGTTGCCTTCAATACGGACTGCGTAATCAATCCGCGGCGGTATGTGATTGGGAATGTGATTCGGCACATTGTAATCATCGATAATATTGATGCCACCAACAAACCCGACTTTTTCATCCATCATAGCAATTTTGTGGTGCAAACGCCGTAATCGGCTTTTTTTCAATGTCCAAGGGGATATTTTGGGTCGATAATACATTACCTGCACCCCCGCCAGCTCAAGCGCTTGCACAAAGTCTTTGGGCAAGTCTTTGCAACCAAACCCATCTAACAACACATGCACCGCGATGCCACGCTTTGCCGCTTCTTTAAGTGCATTGCCAATGCGAATACCCACGGAATCCGCTTTATAAATGTAAGTTTGCAGGTAGATTGAATGTTGCGCACGATCAATTGCAATTTCCAGCGCAGGAAAATACTCAGCACCATTGCACAAGAGTTGGATTTGATTGCCTGCGATAAAGTGTGTCATTGCTTATTTTTATGAGAAATCCTATATTTTAGTGAGCGTGGCAGTTAAAATCGCGTGGTCTGATAATTTAACGAAATGCGCACCAGAATGCACTTCTACATGTTTCACCTGAAAACCGCGCACGTAAATGCGATCCAGCCGTAACATCGGCAACCACGAGGGAAAGCTGCGTGCGGGTTTGCCTGCATGATGCTCAAATACCTCGTGCACGTGCAGGCGTTTAGCAAACACCTGGCCTGAACGCATGCTCCAATCATTAAAATCGCCCGCAATAATGAGCGGCGCATGCGCTGGCACGTGTTGCTCAATATAATGCGCTACATCAACCAATTGTCGCCGCCGCCAATGCGCAAATAAGCCCAAATGCACGCAAATCGCATGCAGCGGTGTTTCCCATCCTGGAATATGGATTTCACTATGCAACATACCGCGTTCTTCAGTGGCATGTGCAGAAATATCTTGGTTGTGCGTGTGAATAATTGGAAATTTGGAAAGCAATGCATTGCCATGGTGCCCCGCAGGATACACCGCATTTTTGCCGTAAGAATAATCTGGCCAAACCGCATCCGCTAAAAACTCCATTTGCCCCGCGCTAGGCCAAGTGGCAAAGCGTTTGCTATGTTCAGCATGCTCATCCCGCACTTCTTGCAAAAATACAATGTCCGCATGCACTTTGCGTAGTAACTCACGTTGATGAGGTAGGGAAAATCGTGCATTAAAATGAGTAAAACCTTTATGGATGTTGAAGGTCGCAATACGTAAGGTGTTGTGCAAAAGGGGCTCGCTCAATCGGTTTTTCTAATGCGTTAATCATACAACAAAAGCTCGGATTAATGACACATGCAGCAAGTCTAAGCGCTTGCTAAGGCCACGCAGAGCTGTCAATTCTGCCGATATCGTCATGAACGTCGGTTTTATATTTGGGTGTTATAGATTTAAGGTATGATTTGCCATGAAGTCGCGGATCATTTTTGATGAATAGAAGAGCACTTTTACGAGGGAGCATCGCACTGGCTGGCCTCACCATGTTTGGAGGGGTTCAAGCTGCTATCAAGCCTAAGAAAACTATGAGTACTGCCTACATTACACATGCTTCTTGCCTGAAACACAATATGGGTGCGAGCAAGGTAGGTTGGGTTAGCGTAGCGTAACCCAACCCTTAAATTTACTCCGGTAATTATGCGTATTTTTACATTTCAACACAACCAAAATACCTCCGAGAGATTTTAATGCCTCTGCAAGCCGGCTGGAATGCGGCTTGCAGAGCATCGAAATAAGATGAAGCTAAAATTGTGGGTTTTAAGTCAGATAAAAGGCAGTTTGTATGGCGTCGATAGTGTAGCGTATTGCGCCGAAAGCAAGAGTTTCATACGGCGCATTACACTTCGTTAATGCGCCCTACGCGGGCTAAATTGGCTGGCTGATTTACACATTTGGAATCCGAACAGTTTTATCGCACAGACTTCTATCAGATGTAAATTTCCAACTTTTAACTATCCTAGTCTGTTTATTAACCAAAATTGAATATGAGCATCCGTCAGGCCTTACCTGCTCAAGCTCAATTTCATTGTCAATAATGTTAACTTTTTTCCAGTACGCTGGGTTTTTAGTTCTGTCTGGGGCCACTGCTCCAACCCATGAATCCAGCATTTTTTCTAAGTCATAAATATTGTATGAACGGCCGGCACATCCACAAATGATTAAAATAGTAACTAATAGAAATTTCAATTAATTTCTCCATTTTACGTACTGATAGGCAGAGTAATTTGTTTGCTCTCTGATGGCTCCTGTAGCAAGCGTAGGTTGGGTTAGCGTAGCGTAACCCAACGTTTTATGTTTGTTGGGCTTTGCAAACTCCCCGACCAATCTACGCTTGTTGCCCTCTAATATTCTATATGTTTGTTTAAATTTAAGTGTTGGGTTACGCTACGCTAACCCAACCTACGCTTGCTGGATAATGTGTTGGGGGACGTTGGGGAGGATGACGCGTGGGCGGCGGGGCATGAGTGGCTCTAAGTTATAGTGAATTATGGGCTAATTGTAGCATTTAATCGTGGTCTGTCCCCTATTATTCGATCGAGTCTGACCCCATTGATTTAGTCGTGTCATTTAATCGTAGTCTGTCCTCTATTATTTGGGCTACGCTTGCTATTGTTCTTCAATCTCATATGGTTTTATTGCCAGAACAGAAGCAAGTTTATTTCTTTCTTCTAACAAGATTGAAATATACTTTTTACGATCCAAAGACGACTTAGAAAACAACAGTGATTCATTTAGCTCGAATTTACTCCTAACAGACTCAACATAAGCATTTTCATGCTTCCATGAAATAAAATCATCCCACTCTAGCTCATATCGAACATTACCATTTATAAAACGATCAATTAAATCTACAAGATCATTTAAATTTCCAACATTTTTTTTACGAGCATGAACTAAAGTTGATGTATTTAGCTTTTCTCTTAACTTATGGATTAGATTTTTAAACATGCGTTTGGCTTTACATTTTATAATTAAAATTGGAACAAGTAAGGCATTACTCACCAACAATGAAAATCATTGTTTCCATCAATCAGAAAAATATTTATATATCTTAGTAAGTCTTTGTAAGTCAATATGCCCATTTTTAACCCCTGCTTTTTCCACCCATTGACCTGAGATTCGGAACACACTTGATCCATTGGTAGCGGATCCCTTCCATCCCCAACCTATTCGTAGCAAATCATTCGAGTTAATATTTAATACACTACTGCCACCAAGTTTAGCGCGACCAAATATATATCCTCCTGGTCCTAGTGCATCAATTATCCTTGGCCCGAATGAAGCCGTACCAAGAGTTCCAAGAGTAAAAACAGTATTAACAGCCATATCTGGCGTATACAATGATGCAAACGTAACACCTAATCTGTCACCAAATCCACCACCATTTTGTACGTAGCTATCCGCCCAAACTTCTGCCGAAGATTGCGCAATGCCTGTTCCTGGTAAATAACTACCTTAACAGATTTGCCCTATTGTCTTTTGTCTTTGCCAATTTTAAAAAGAAAAAAATCAATCAAAAAATATATTGGAGGGGAAGCAAATCGCAAAATATTCCTACCCGAATCATTTGTCCAGTTATCAAGTGCCTGTTTTTGCTGAAGAGACACTTCATTACCTTCAAATATACCATCCTGATTTAAATCGAAAACGAATAAACTGTGTGTCAGATATACGTCGTAAAGCCAAAACATTAGCAAAACTAGAATAGTGGCTATACAAAAATGAAGTAAGTAAAAATGCAGTCTCGCAATACGACCTCTTGATAGTTTAATCCAAATAGGGGATATTACAAAACACACAATCCCTAAAGAAAAAACCCATGCTAAAACTAACAATAGTAAATTCAATTTTGACCTCCGAAACTTGATTATTTTGGAAATTTGGATTTTGGATCAGGGTATTGATATTTCCACTGATAAGGTTTAAATGGGTAGGGCTTCTATTATTCTTGTCCTTTTTAAATCGGAATACATTCAATCACAAAAGAAGACTGTAGACTTTGCCCACTTCCTGAGAGCGAATTTGGTGCCAACTTAAAGCCATTTTTGCATGCCTGTAGCGCTTTCATTTGTGGTTCCAATGCCTTTCTTAGTTCAGGTGTGTCTTCAAACCCATACTTAATTGCCTCTTGGCTACCAAAATAGACTCGATATTTTTCTGGAGCAATCTCTTTGATGCGAATATATGACGTATTGTAATAGTTCGTGCAGCCAGCAGCGCCCAGCATTAGCTGAGAACAGACCAAGAGAATATAAAACATTCTACTCAGCACTATTTTCCACTCCAGTCCGCGCTCAGTGCCTTCGCAGTAAAAGCACCTGCAATTGGCATCCCAACAAAACTATAAATATTAAACCCTGCCTCAAACATTGGTCCGCCCATTACCCTTAGCAAGCGTAGGTTGGGTTAGCGTAGCGTAACCCAACGTTTTATGTTTGTTGGGCTTTGCAAACTCTCCGACCAATCTACGCTTGTTGCCCTCTAATATTCTATATGTTTGTTTAAATTTAAGTGTTGGGTTACGCTACGCTAACCCAACCTACGCTTGCTCAAGGCTTTTTATCGATTGCAGCATCAACAACAGTACCATAAATAGTACCGTACCTCAGTGAATTTGCCTTAGACACCGTTGTTGTCATCATTGATGCACCAGCAGCATGACCTATTAATGGGCCTGCAAGATATAACGCATCATTCCTAGTATATGCTTGATATGAAGCTTTAGTAAAAGAATAATATCCAAAGTATCTACTTACTAGAGCCTCAGGATGCCGAAGTGCAACTACAAAGCCTACAAAATCTGTTACGAACTCAAAGTGATTTTGAAATTCTAAATAACCACTTGGATCATTTACACCATACCACGGAATATTCTTGTTAGGGTATTGAGAATTTGCAAAAGACGAATTTGCACTATAACTTCCAAATGTTACGCTCTCATCAATTTCACTTTGTGAGAACTTTCTTCCTCCACAACCCTCTGGATGCGCCATACAATTAAACAAATACCCAAACGCCCCCGTCACCGCGCCATTTTCAAACTTACCACCGCCAAGCACAGAGGCTGTACCGCCAATGATTGTACTCACTACCGTACCACCAACACGACCAAAGCCACTTGCAAATCCTGCCGTTGCTGCACTAAAACCACCAGATAGCGCACCAGAGCCACATTTGCCACCACCTGCAGCAGCTGATGCACAGCCAATGGCGGCATGTGCCGCTAGGTGACCAAATGTATTGGTAATATCTCCAGCAAAGCCATAAGCCCCCGCAGTTAATGCTCCTGAAATGGCGCCTCTCAAGTCACCCCCGCTACCCACTAAGCCAGATAAGCCGCCTGCAATCACACTCGCATAGCTATTAAGTGCACCATATAAGAAATTGGTACTCCCTATAAATTCAGGTGCAAATACAGCTATAGCAATACTCGCCACTATTCTCACCACCTTATTACTCAGGATAGACTTAATCGCCTTGCCTGCTGCTTTAAAGACTTTCTTAACAAATTTAACCGGATTAAACCCATACCCACTATGATCTACGCCACTCAAGGGATTATTGTTGATGTACGAGTAGCGATTATAGTTCTGCATATCATCGGCAAACTGAATGGTCGGATCCGCACTGAGGAATCGTCCGGTGGCAGCGTCATACAAACGCCCATTCATATGGATCAAGCCCACCTCTGCCAAGTCCTCATGGCCAGTAAAGGCATGTCGTACATCTGGCGTCACAAAGGCATTGGCCATCGCCGTGCCATTCAGGTTGCGGCGTTTGCCCCAGGCATCATAGCTTCGACGTTCTTTGACATTGCCGGCTTCGTCGGTCACAGCCACAATGGAGCCTAAGTGGTCGGTGTGGTAGTAACGGGTTTCATTGGTCACAACGCCTGCAGCACTGCGCTTAATGGTGTATTGGCCAAACGGCATGCTGCCGGCATACATGGAGCTGACCAGGGCGATGTCGCCGTTGGCTTTGGTGCGCACTTCGATGTGAATACCGGTATCGACCCGTGGGCTCATGTTGGTGATGATGGTGCCATCAGGCATGGTTTCTTTCACCCGTTCATGGCTGGCGTTATAGACAAAGCCAAAGCTGGAACTGGTGGTGCTCAGTGGTGTGCTGGACAGCAGCGCGGTATTGGTGGTGGCCGGTTTGTTGCCCGTCACCAGGTTAGGCATGTTCCAGCTGTTCCAGGTCAGGGTACGGCCTTTGTTATTGGCATCCAGTGTGGTGAGCGTATTGCCGTTAGCATCATAAGTGTAGTTAGCATACACAGTGGTACCATCATTCATCATGATTTGGCTGACAGCTAGGCCCAGAAAATGCCTTGGCTGGTTGACGCCGAATGAGGTATGCTTCAATCAATCAGGTTTCGCACTTCGCAGTTGAATCCGCCGTATGATTTGAAGTGATTTAACGGATCATTTTTGATGAATAGAAGAGCACTTTTACGAGGGAGCATTGCACTGGCAGGCCTCACCATGTTTGGAGGGGTTCAAGCTGCTATCAAGCCTAAGAAAACTATGAGTACTGCTTACATTACACATGCTTCATGCCTGAAACACAATATGGGTGCGAATCATCCTGAACGCCCCGCGCGACTACAGGCGATTGAAGATGCGCTTAAATTGGCAGGGTTGTTTGATCTGTTGAGCCGCTATGAAGCGCCACAAGCCAGCAAAGCGCAGTTAACAAGAGTACATACAAAGGCCTACGTTGATTGGATATTCAGCCAATCGCCAAAGTCTGGCCTAGTTCAGTTGGATGCCGACACCGCCATGAACCCTGATAGTCTGGAGGCTGCTCTGCGCGCTGCAGGCGCTGCAATCAATGGGGTGGATTTGGTGATGACTCGTCAAGCAAATAATGCGTTTTGTAATACGCGCCCACCTGGACATCATGCAGGGCGCGCCAGTGCGGCGGGTTTTTGTATTTTCAATCATGTGGCGGTGGCCGCTGCGCACGCGATCGAACATTACAGCTTGCAGCGAGTGGCCATTGCTGATTTTGATGTACACCACGGCAACGGCACAGAAGATATTTTTCATGATGATCCACGCGTGATGCTTTGTTCCAGTTTTCGGCATCCTTATTATCCGCACAGTGGGGTGGATAGTGGCAATGAGCACATGATTAACACGCCGTTGGTTGCGGGCAGTAATGGCCAAGCGCTTCGCAAAGTGGTGACAGAGCAATGGTTACCCGCATTAGAGCGATTCAAGCCGCAGTTACTCCTCATTTCAGCAGGGTTCGATGCCCACCAGGAAGACAGCATGGGCGGGCTGTTATGGGTTGAAGAGGATTATTTTTGGGTGACTGAGAAACTGAAGGCAATGGCTAATCGACATGCTGAGAGCCGCATCGTTTCTGTGCTGGAAGGCGGTTATGCGCTGGAGGCGTTGGGCAGAAGCGCGGTGGCGCATATTCAAAGCTTAAGCAGTTGAATCCTGGCCGTTGATAAAAGTGAAGCTGCCTAAAGGGATGTTTTAGGCGAATAAAATCGCAATGAGAACCCTGCAAAATCTTCCGGTAGATTTCCGCTGCCCTGCGAGCCTTTATTTACAAGGCTTGCAGGGCAGTATGAATAAAGATGGATTAATTCATGACTAATATTTTAATAATAGGGTGCGGCGATTTAGGGGGTGCGGTTGCAAAACAGCTCGCTAATATAGGCCTGCAAGTCATCGGCGTCAGGCATAGTGATGCGCCAATGCAAGGCATCACGCTCATTCAAGCAGACGTTACGCAAGCTGCAACTTTGAAAAAACTGGAGAATATTCAAGCAGACATTCTCATTTATTGCGTTGCCGCAAACGGCCAAACCGATGCGCAGTATAAAGCGCATTATGTGGATGGCCTGCGCAATGTGCTGGCAACTCAAGCAAGTAATGCATTGTTAAAGCATGTATTTTTTGTTTCCAGTACAAGAGTTTATGGCCAGCAAACAGATGCGCTTTTAGATGAACACGTGATAGATGAAGCCGTGCCAGCTATTCCCGCAGATTTCGGCGGTGAACGTCTTCTTGAAGGTGAGCAACTGCTTAATAGTTTGTCCTGTGGTCACACTGTGTTAAGACTTTCTGGCATTTATGGCCCAGGCCGTTTGCGTATGATTAACCTGGCAAACATACCCGAACGCTGGCCTGTACAAAATAGCTGGACCAATCGCATTCATCGCGATGACGCAGCGGCGTTCATGGTGTTTTTAGTGCAAAAAGTATTGAAGAAAGAAGCCGTTCAACCCTGTTACCTCGTGACGGATTCAGCCTCGGTGGGCCAATATGAAGTGCTGAGGTGGATTGCAGATCAATTGCACGTTGCAGTGAATGCTGGAAATCCGCCCATTGAAGGAGGCAAGCGCCTGAGTAATCAAGCCATGTTAGCCACGGGTTTTCAATTGCAATATCCCGATTATCGGACAGGCTATGCCGCTTTGTTGGCAATAAAATAATAGCTTAAAAATGCAATTTTAAGCCTCAAATTTCTGGTCTTTCGGAGTGCTGCCCCGCAGCCCTTTGTTTACATGGCTCGCAGGGCAGCGTTTTTTGCTCGGGAGATTGATAGGGTGAGTTTAAAGCGCTTTCAAACCAGCTGTCGGTATGTAAAATCACATCTAACAGAATGCAAAGCCGCCTATTAAACCCAAAGAGCATTCAAGCAAAAATTGCTGAGCAACCACTAGGTATGCGATAATCTCGACTTGATTTTCTACACATAGCCGTTCGCGGCTTTTGTTGTTTTTAAACAGACTTAAATACATTGGAAATAACATGCCTGTAATTCGCTTACCTGATGGCTCCCTTCGTAGTTTTGATGCGCCAGTTACTGTGGCTGATGTTGCCATGAGCATAGGTGCAGGCTTGGCTAAAGCTGCGTTGGCAGGTAAGGTCAACGATAAAATCGTTGACACCAGTTACTTGATAGAAACTGATAGCGATTTAGCGATTATTACTGACAAAAGTC
>JBARQL010000184.1:0-13795 GCA_049643685.1 Methylotenera sp. | reverse complement strand
CAGTCAGTGTGTTGAAAGTAATTTAGCTAACTTTAAAAGTTACTTCTTTTGTTTCAACAGTGCTTGCAGGTTTGCAAACGGGTTGTAAGTTGCCGCAGAGTTATGATCGGTAACGTTCCTTCCGCGTAGCGTCTCATCCAACAGGCGCGCGTGCTCGTTCTCATGGCAATATAAACAAAGTAGCTCCCAATTACTGCCATCTAGAGGGTTGTTTTCGTGATTGTGATCCCTATGGTGAACCGTCAGTTCACGCAAACGCTCACCCGAAAACTCACGTCCACAACGCCCGCAAACCCATGGAAATAGTTTGAGCGCCCGCGCACGGTAGGTGGCTTCACGCTGCTTACTCTGTTGGCGAGCATCAGCTACAATGCGGTCAAGTCGAAGGTGATCGGGAGTTTTGTGATTTACCATGTTTAATGGATCCACTGTTCTTAGTGAGATCGCTTAGGGATTATTTGAGTTATAGCATGAGTCAAGAATTAACTTGCAAACTTTACTCTTTCGAAAGCACCAAACCCATTTCAGAACTGTAGCAGCTCTAAATTTCCTTAAGATTAATCTTCTATTCTAAAGCCAACCCTGATGGTAACTTGATAGTGGGCAACCTTTCCTTCTGCTATATGTCCACGCGTTTCAACTAATTCAAACCAGCTCATGTGCTTAACGGTAAGTGATGCCTTTTCAATCGCATTTTTGATTGCATCATCAGTACCAATTGTTGACGAACCGACTAAATCAATAAGTTTGTAAGTATGATTAGGCATGAAGTTCTCCAAATGTATTTTCGAAATAGGTTAGATTTCGTAGTTTTTTCGTAGTTTATAGTTCAGCGTAACTAGATATTTGTCTATGAGTATTCGATACTTGGTCAGGTGAAAGACATTTATAAGGCGCCTGAGTAGTTTAATTTGCAATACTTTGTTAGCTGATAAAATGTTTTTTTGTCAGCAATAGGCGTCAAGTGATTTTTACAAAAAAGGCCTACTTTATACTCATGAAAGCGTACACTTCAATTGACTAAATTAAAAGTAAATCGTGACAAATTTTAATATCTATCCACGATTAAATCAATGAAGGCAGTGCTTTTAGAAATATTGTTTCCAATCCAAGATGTTTGTGATAAATTTTTCGAGTAGGCTTAGCAAAAAAGTATACCTAAGCTAGCGTTAGGAGTATTGAGTTTAATATATTACTTAATTTTTCGGTTTAAGCTGTGCCTGCCTTTTCAAAATCAGTCTAAACTGTATTTGTCGTATTCTAGATTAAGCTCGCATGCTTGTTCACAAGGAAGAATAGATAGGATAAATGTAACCATGACCGGTTTAAGGCCTTCGTTTGAGAATTTACAGCAGCACACCGCTTTCATCAGCCGCCATATTGGGCCAGATGAGCGTGAACAACAGGCGATGCTGGCGGTACTCGGTTTGGATTCGATGGATGCTTTGATACGCAGGGTTATCCCAGCCGAAATACTATCTACACAGCCGCTCATGTTGAACAGTGCCCGCAACGAGCCAGAAACACTGGCAATGTTGCGCCAAATCGCTAACAAGAATCAGCTCTTTAAATCGTACATAGGCATGGGTTACTACAACTGCCATACGCCGACCGTTATATTGCGTAACCTACTGGAAAATCCTGCCTGGTACACCGCTTATACGCCCTATCAACCTGAGATTTCGCAAGGCCGGCTGGAGGCACTGCTCAACTTCCAGACCATGGTGTCTGATTTGACAGGGTTGGAAATCGCCAATGCTTCGTTGCTGGATGAAGCTACCGCAGCAGCCGAGGCCATGGTTTTTTGTCAGCGGCTGTCAAAAAACAACAGTAATACTTTTTTTGTCTCACAAGACTGTTTTCCACAAACCATCGCTGTGGTGCGTACGCGCGCTGCACCAATTGGCATTGAAGTGATGGTGGGCGACCATCGTACAGACCTGGCCGCGCTGGAATGTTTTGGAGTGTTGTTGCAATACCCAGCGCTTAGCGGCGAAATTAACGATTATGCAGATGCTGTGGTCATGGCGCACGGCAAGGATGCGCTGGTTGCCGTTGCCGCCGACCTGCTGGCACTCACCCTACTCAAGCCACCGGGAGAGTTCGGTGCTGATGTCGCTATAGGGTGCGCCCAGCGTTTCGGTGTACCGCTCGGTTATGGCGGCCCGCATGCAGCTTACTTCGCGACCAGGGATGTCCATAAGCGCTTGATGCCGGGACGCATCGTGGGGGTATCAATTGATAGTCGCGGAGAGCGAGCCTACCGCTTGGCAATGCAGACGCGTGAACAGCATATCCGCCGCGAAAAGGCTACCAGCAATATTTGTACCGCTCAAGTGCTGCTCGCCAATATCGCTAGCATGTATGCGGTCTATCATGGGCCACAGGGTCTGAAGATCATCGCCCAGCGGGTACATCGATTAAGTGCGACGTTGGCTCAAGGTTTGCGTAAGATGCAGTTTGTAGTTTTGAAATCAGCCTTCTTTGATACCATTACTGTACTTACTCTCGGTCACACTCAAGATATTCACGCGAACGCGCTTAGCCATTCAATCAATCTGCGACCAATCGATGATGACAGAGTCGGCATTTCACTAGATGAAACTACCACTCGTGAGGAGGTGGAAACAATATGGCGCATATTTACCGTTGAGGGCAGGACGCTGCCATCGTTCATTGAGGTTGAGACGGCGGTGGTTGATTGCATTCCAGCAGCTCAGGTGCGCACCAGTGACTTTCTCACTCACCCAGTATTCAACAGTCATCATTCTGAAACCCAAATGCTGCGCTATTTGCGGCTACTGGCAGATAAGGACTTAGCACTCGACCGCACGATGATTCCACTCGGCTCGTGCACGATGAAACTGAACGCCACATCCGAGATGATGCCAATTACCTGGCGGGAATTTGGCGAGATTCACCCATTCGCGCCACGAAACCAGGCACTTGGTTTTCATCAACTGATAACAGAGCTAGAACAAATGCTATGTGTTTGTACTGGCTACGATGCCGTCTCTTTGCAGCCGAATGCTGGCTCACAGGGTGAATATGCTGGTCTGCTGGCAATCCGCGCCTATCATCAAAGCCGTGGCGAGGGGCAACGCAATGTATGCCTGATTCCAAGTTCTGCCCATGGCACCAATCCAGCCTCGGCCCACATGGCCGGTATGCAGGTGGTGGTGGTGCAATGCGATGACCGAGGTAATGTCGATATCAACGACCTGCGAACCAAGGCAGACCAGCATGCGCTGGAGCTTGCCGCCCTGATGATTACCTACCCATCAACGCATGGCATTTTTGAACAGGCCATCAGCGAGATTTGCAATATCATCCATGGCCATGGCGGCCAGGTCTATATCGATGGCGCGAACATGAATACGATGGTCGGCCTGTGCGCGCCAGGAAGGTTTGGCGGAGATGTATCGCACCTGAATCTGCATAAAACCTTTTGTATTCCACATGGCGGCGGCGGCCCTGGTGTTGGTCCGATCGGTGTCAAAGCGCATCTGGCACCGTTTCTGCCCGGACACCAAATGCTGGAAAACGGTATCGCTCCAGTTTCTGCTGCACCTTGGGGTAGTGCCAGCATCCTGCCAATCAGCTGGGCTTATATCACGCTGATGGGTGCGCAGGGGCTTAAACAGGCGAGTCAGGTGGCAATCCTTAACGCCAACTATATCGTTGCACGCCTGGCGCCGCATTACCCCATTTTGTACGCAGGTACCAATGGTACTGTCGCCCATGAGTGCATTGTCGATCTACGTCCTTTGAAAGACAAAACGGGGATTACGGTTGATGACGTTGCAAAACGCTTGATGGATTTTGGTTTTCACGCGCCGACGATGTCGTTTCCAGTACCTGGCACCTTGATGATAGAGCCGACCGAGAGCGAATCGAAAGCAGAGCTTGACCGATTTTGCGATGCAATGATTATTATTCGTGAGGAAATCCGTGCTGTTGAAAACGGCACCATTGCCGCCGAAGACACCGCGTTGAGGCATGCGCCGCACACTATTCTGGATATCACGGAAGAGTGGGATCGAGTATATTCACGCGAACAGGCGTTATTCCCAATGCGCGCGCTCAAAGCCAACAAATACTGGCCGCCAGTGGGACGGGTTGATAATGTCTATGGTGACCGTAACCTGGTTTGTTCGTGCCCGCCGCTGTCCGACTACGAATAAATTTCCAGCAATGAACCCCACGAAGCTAATATGAACACGAATCGCATATGAACGCCGCGAAGCAAATGACCCGCACACCGCTATATAACCTGCATCTGGAGTTAGGCGCCAGAATGGCACCTTTCGCGGGCTATGAGATGCCGATTCAGTATTCGATGGGTGTCCTAAAAGAGCACAACCATACACGAACGCAAGCAGGACTGTTTGACGTGTCACATATGGGGCAAATACGACTGACAGGTAACAATGCCGCTGCTGCCCTAGAAATGCTCGTGCCAATCGACATCATTGACCTCAACATAAATCGTCAGCGTTATGCCTTGTTTACCAATGAACAGGGCGGAATTCTGGATGACCTGATGGTTTCCAATGGCGGTAATCATCTGTTTCTGGTGGTGAATGCGGCCTATAAGCAGCAGGATATCGCCTATCTGCGCCAGCATCTTTCCGATAAATGTTCCATTGAAGAGCTCAGCGACCGGGCACTATTGGCTTTGCAAGGGCCAGACGCGGGCGTAGTGATGGCACGACTTGTGCCTGAAACTGCAAAAATGACATTCATGGACACCACAATAGTGACGCTGACGGGTGTTGAATGTTTCATCAGCAGATCTGGCTACACGGGTGAGGATGGTTTTGAAATTTCGGTGCCGAACGCACAAGTTGAAGCACTATCACGGTTGTTACTGGCACAGCCCGAGGTGGCGCCAATTGGCTTAGGCGCAAGAGACTCTTTGCGTCTGGAAGCAGGGCTATGTTTGTATGACCATGATATGGATAGCCATACAACGCCAGTAGAAGCAAGCCTGTCATGGGCATTATCCAAATTGCGTCGTGCAGATGGCGCACGGGCTGGCGGTTATCCAGGGGCAGATATCATCTCTCGCCAGCTCGCGACAGGCGTTGCGCGCCAGCGGGTAGGATTGTTAGCGAAGGATCGCATGCCAGTGCGTGATGGCGTGCAATTGCTTGATGCCCAAGGATACGTGGTCGGTCATATCACCAGCGGAGGCTATGGCCCGACTTTAGGCGGTCCAGTAGCGATGGGGTACGTGGAGACGGAACATGCTAAGATAGGCACATTACTGCAAGCCTTTGTTCGCGGTACAATAGTGTCGATTGAAGTTACCAAAACACCTTTCATTCCTCATCGCTATTACCGCGGTTGAATCAACAGGCATTTACAGTTTATATTGGTGGGTGATGCGAGTTCTGAACATTACATTTTAAGAAGAGTCTAGAAAATAAAGATCGCCACGTGAGAACTAAAGTTGAATATTGAGATACGAACAATTCACCATCTGGTTCAGGCACTTTCCCTTCAATTGCAGCGTAGCATTGAAAAAACCAAGTAAAATAAAATTGTTATCTCTATAAATTGGTTAATGCTTTAAAGGCATACTCTAGGATTTCTTAGCTAAGCCCAATATCAGGTGCGGGGGGGGTGTTACCGTAACGTTTATGATCCGTTTCGGATTGTCGAAAATTATGCGCTAGTTATATAGATTTTGAGCATTGGCATGTGTATCTATTTTTACAATGAACCTTCCAGCAATATCTTAATTTGCAGTAGGCGCTCTTACATGATTTGCAATCATGGCTCTAAACTCAGCTGGGGTATTTGCATCCGCTTTGGGCCTTAGCTCATTAACATAAATTTTGCCATAAGCGACAACCGACCCTAAAAATACATTCGGCTCGTTTTTCACAATTCCTCTTGCACCATCAATAATCAACGCTAGGCCTAGTGTGAGAATTGACGCGCCCGCAACAAAACCCCCAAGCTGATTTGAGGAAGGTAAAAACTTTTCAGCTAAATCTCCTACGGCATAACCAAACCGACTAAGTAAAAATGTGCCACCGCCTACTAACACAATCATAGGAATGCCTATTGTTCTTCCTTTATCAGACAAGCCAATAGAACCCAGAATTGACGTTCCAAATACACTTAATTCAACGTCAGTAGCATTAGCATTTGTGTCACTGGATTTTTGATCCGGCAGTTTACTTACAATGAAGTCTCGCCCGATCTCCAGTTGGCCGTTTCGAACTCCCCAAGTCAAAAGTTCCGCGCCAAGCGCCATCTCAGCGGCTCCAACTTCCCAATGATGCACATTAGACCAATGTTTAGAATATTTCAGCGCTTTTTTGAAGCTTATCTGGTCATTCTCACTTAGAGATATTTCGTTCATCATCAGCCTCGGACTATTGATTGAAGTTAATCAATATTACTGCCGCACTATCACCTTAACAATAGCCCATATGGGTTTGCAAAATTAAAAAAAGGGAGCCGAAGCTCCCTTTTTTATTTCAATCACAAATATCTGGAATTATGCTTGATTATTTCTACGACGACGTGCCATAAAACCGAGCATACCAAGGCCAGCAAGCAACATTGCGTAAGTTTCTGGCTCAGGTACTGCGGTAACATTTACGTCAGCTAAAATACTGCCTTTATTGTCGCCATTATTGGAATCGAAATAATAGAGCTTCAATGCACTGTCTGCCGCGACACCACTGAAATTAGTTCCAATTGAAAAATAAGTGCTTGGTGCGTTACCCCACGCACCCACTAGCAACCCGAAAGGAGCAGCTAAGCCACCTTGATTGTGATTACCAAAGCTACCAGTTCCAATTACTGTTCCGGCGGCGACTCCAGCTAAAGCAGCGGTATCGTCCCCACTGACATCTGGCGTGCTACTTGCTGCTATACTACCTACGCCCGTAAGTCCATTCGCATTTGACCAACGAAGTCCACCGCCAGCAGTCCAATAATCCAGCGGATTAACTGATACCGTAAAAGATTGGCCCACTGTAAAAGCAGTCGTCACTACTGCACCTGTGCCACCAGTAGTGGAGTTCTCAAGCGCCTTAACCGTTACAATCTCAGCCATTGACTGTAGCGGCACTGAGAGTGCTAACAACGCTACCAAACCAATTGATTTCATTTTCATTTTCAATATCCTTTACTTTGCCACAAACAACTCACTAAAATTAAAAAAACTGCTTCGAGCAATTATAAAACACTAATTTTAAAAACGCAATAGCCCGAATGGGTTAATTTTCTAAGTTTAGATTCTTTAGTTAAGGTTTTCTGTTGTTAAAAAACAGTTCGCTGTTCGATTCACCAATATTGATCATTGACTAACGATAGCGTCTCTTAACATGGCGAACCAAAAAGCCGGCCAAAGTTACAGCAAGCTTCATTACGACCTGCCATAGCTATCTTCAAACCGCACAATATCATCCTCACCAAGATAACTGCCTGATTGCACTTCAATTAAATGTAGCGGCAATTCGCTGGTATTTTCTAAGCGATGTTTCACGCCGATTGAAATATAAGTCGATTGATTTTCGGTGAGTTCCTCAACCTTGTCATTTCGTGTGACAACGGCCGTTCCGCTTACTACAACCCAATGCTCAGCACGCTGCTGGTGCACCTGCAGCGAAAGTTTCCCCCCTGGCTTTACCATGATGCGCTTCACCTGGAAGCGTTCGCCAGCGTCAATACGCTCATACCAACCCCAGGGACGATATACGCGGGTATGCGTCTCCTGCTCGCTGCGTGCGTGACGTTTGAGGTAATCTACCACTTTTTTCACATCCTGCGCGCAATCTTTATGCGCAACAAGAATCGCATCTGGCGTTTCCACAATGATCAGATCTTTTATGCCAACGGCGGCTACTACGCGGCTTTCAGCGCGAATCAGCGAATCCTGTACATTATCTATAATGACATCACCGCGTAATGAGTTGCCATCCGTATCTTTGCCCTGCACTTCCCACAGCGCAGTCCAAGAGCCAACATCATTCCAGCCCATATCCACAGGCACCACTACCGCCAGATTGGTTTGCTCCATCACTGCATAATCAATTGAATCAGATGGTGATTCTGTAAACGCTTGCTCTTCTAATCGGCAGAAATCTAAATCTTGATAGCTTTTTTCAAAAGCCAATTTAACCTGATTAAAAATTTCTGGCCTGAACTTTTCCAACTCAGCCAAATAAATACTGGGTTTGAAAAGAAACATACCGCTGTTCCAGAAAAAATCTCCGCTTTCAAGATAAGTTTCAGCAATTTTTAAGCTTGGCTTTTCCACAAATCGGCTCACTTCAAAACAACCGTCCACATTTAATACCGCTTTACCTGATTGAATGTAACCATAACCCGTTTCTGGGCTGCCTGGCTGAATACCAAAAGTGACTAACTGCACCGCATTTGCCGCTACTGCGGCATTCTTGACTGCATTTTCAAATGCACCAATATCACCGATTACATGATCTGAAGGCAACACTAGCATCAACGTTTCTTGATCTTTTATTGGATTATTTAATAGCACCATCGCTGCCGCAGCAATGGCTGGCGCAGTGTTACGGCCAATTGGCTCTAATATGATCGATTTAGGTGAAATATTAAGCTCTCGCAACTGTTCAGCGACCAAAAAGCGATGCTCATTGCCACAGATCACTATAGGCGCATCAATTTGCGCCCAACCAGAAATACGCTTTAAGGTATCCTGCAGCATTGAGTGTTTAGAGACGAGCGGCAAAAACTGTTTGGGCAGTGCGGCTCGCGATAGTGGCCATAAGCGTGTACCTGAGCCGCCAGATAATACAACTGGGGTGATTTTTAACACTAATAACTCCCTATAACAATATGATTTACTTCAATTAACATTACGTCATTACGCAAACATTAATCACATGTTACTCTAAAAAACCCAGCGTAGTCACCTCTTAAAAGGTTAATCACTGCCAAAAAGATCGCGAGTAAAAACTTTATCTTCCACATCAGCTAAGTCTTTAGTCATACGGTTAGAAACGATGATATCCGCTTTTTGCTTAAACTCACTTAAATTGTTAATCACTTTTGATTTAAAAAACTCAGGCTCATTCAGCGCAGGTTCGTACACAATCACCTCAACACCTTTAGCTTTAATCCGCTTCATAATGCCTTGAATGCTGGAAGCGCGAAAATTATCTGACCCTGCTTTCATCACTAAACGGTAAATACCCACCACATTCGGCTTAAGCTTAACAATCGTTTCTGCAATAAAATCTTTGCGCGTGCTATTGGATTGCACGATGGCATTCATAAGATTCTGCGGCACATTATTGTAATTCGCCAGCAGCTGCTTGGTGTCTTTAGGTAAACAGTAGCCGCCATAACCAAACGATGGATTGTTGTAATGGTTACCGATACGTGGATCTAGCCCCACGCCTTCTATAATCTGCCTAGTATTCAGCCCACGTGCTACTGCATAGGTATCAAGCTCGTTAAAAAATGCCACGCGCATGGCTAGATAGGTGTTTGCGAAGAGCTTGATTGCTTCGGCTTCGGCACTATCTGTGAGCAGAATGGGAATACTCTGCTTAATTGCGCCTTGTTGTAATAAATTGGCAAACACTTGTGCGCGCTCAGATATTTCACCCACGACAATTCTTGATGGGTAAAGATTATCGTAAAGTGCTTTGCCTTCGCGCAGAAACTCAGGGGAAAAAATTAGATTATTGCAATTGAATTGCTGCCGAATTTTAACGGTGTAACCAACAGGAATAGTCGATTTGATAATCATCACCGCTTGCGGCGCTATTGCTATGACATCCTGAATTACCGCCTCGATTGAGCTGGTATTGAAATAATTTGTCTCAGCATCATAGTCTGTTGGCGTTGCGATAATGGCGAAATCCGCCCCTTCATACGCCTCTTTTTTATTGAGCGTGGCCCGAAAATTCAACGATTTATTTTTCAGGAAATCTTCAATCTCGGCATCTTCAATGGGCGAGATTTTACGGTTCAAGCTCGCGACTTTTTCTGGCACGATATCCAAAGCCACAACTTCGTGATGCTGCGCTAGCAACATCGCAACAGAAAGCCCGACATAACCTGTGCCGATGACAGCAATTTTCATTTTAATTTTCCCAGCTTAAAAAATAATTTTTAGTATATTGATGCACTGTACTAACAATCAACGCATCTTGAATTGGCCACCACTTTAATTCTGGATGATGCTCATACATTCCATGAAAACTAAGCTTACTTTAGTGCTGGGAGGAAATGCTGGCGTTTCCATACTGAACTGTTCCTCGTGCGCCATCACTACCGTCCCTATCACTAGTTTTTACTACACCTACATCACAATCAATACATGTGTTTTTTTGGAAAATTGTGCCTAGTAGCCTAGTTTGGCTCTTATCCTGAAACTCCGCTTCGATGTACATTCTGTTCATGTAACCCTCTTCCCCGCTATGGTCCGCTTTCGTTGTAACCAAATTCGGCCTATTGGCTTTAATGGTATTTTCTCTAACTTCCACCCCTATTGTTCCTATTCCGAAGTTTATTGAGTCCATGCTTACAAAAGCCACATTGATGTAGGATGTCCAATTTCTGGAAGTATTGCTAATCTTATTTTTCGCAATGCGAACTCCGTAGATTGGGAGAAACAATCTATCCTTAACCTTTTGGGCAGAACGTAGATAAATACCTCCTCCTTCATTGATTGTGTTTCCGATAATATCAACCTCTCGCACCGCGGTCTGATAAAGCCAGATGCCATGAGGATTTTGCCTAATTGTATTACCATTAATCAAGGATTTTTCTAGCCCCCAAACAAAAGTGGCATAGTGGCTAGTGGCGTCTGGAATGATATCCCATGCCCTATCCACAGTTAAAGTACCCGTTGAATAGGCGGTAACTCTGCGCGACTGGCCTGTCCCTTTGCCACCGACAATGGCTACCCCATAATTTTCCGGAATCCCAGCAGAAAACGGCAAAAATGGCATGACATTAATCTTATTGCTCGGATCAGAAAGTGTCGTTGATGTGGCACTGCCAACTGTTCCCAGGTTTTCTGTGCGATTGGGTCCACCCCCTTCGGTTAGTATCGCCTCTCCGTCGTTACGGCCCTCGTTGGTAATTGGGCCACCAAGTACGTCAAAGGTATTATTCATAATTGCAATACGGTGCGCAAAGTCCATGACGAAACTATGTATTACTCCTTGAGTGTTTTGATTTTCTCTTGCATCACGCGTAAATTGGTTACTCGCAATGTATGCATCATGCACTCGTACAAACGTAGGCGCTCCATCAGCAAATGTAGTTGTATTCCCCTTAAACACAAACCCATTACACCCACCAAAGAAGTAGGGACCGCTATCTTCAGGATTTTTGGGTTGAATAAAATCAGAACCACTCACAACAAAATTTCTGTTGTTTGTTAAAAACATATGAATACCGCCATTCAGTACAAATTTTACGTTTTGGAAAAACACACGTGTACTATTTTGTAGTAAAGGACTCTCTATCCGGCCACGTGTATTCATCATGGTCAATTCGCGCACCCCAGACAAATCCACCTCCCGCCCCCAGAAAGGATAGTTGCCTTCATACTTAATCACCGTACGATCTTTACCCGCCCCCTGAAGCACGACTCTAGATTTGAGTATAAGGCTGCCTGCCAGTCGGCATGTGCCAGACGGCAATTGCATCACACCGCCGCCAGAGGCAGCAATCAGGTCAATGGCAGATTGAATAGTGACGGTATCGTCCGCCACCTCGTTGCACGCTACCTTAGACTTCAATCTGGAATCGCTAGTGGCGTTAAAAATCCTCGAAGCAATTCCCGAAAAACCAGCAGCCCAACCCACACCTAGAGCAAAAGGGTCGCCACTAACACCTGTCACCACTTCGATCTGTCTATCCAGAACTGATGACTCCGTGCCATTGCCGTTATCAACTGTAATCACGGCCTTATCTGTTGCACTTAATCCTTTTGGTGCGGTCACCACCAGCATATGTTCATCGCTGGCGCTCACATTAACAGGGGCGGTCAAACCGTTCACTATCACCGCTGGAGTAAATCCTGGTAAAAACAAATTACGGCCAAAAATACGAAACGCTCCGCGAGGTACAATTTGCATGGCATCAAGATGATAAGCGCGTGCAGCATTGAGTTTGACGGGAGCACTTTCAGCCTTACCATTACTGATGTGCACCACCAGTGCGCCTGTGGAAGTTTTTGGAATTCTGACAGACAACCAACCAGTGCCAAATTTACTCACCAGCGGCAGGCGGGTCCCAGATTTACCACCAAAACCTTCCAGAGTTACTATTGGCGCATCGCCAAAATTCTCCCCTTGCAAGCCCACGATGTCGCCAGGGCGTGCACTGAGAGGTGCATTGAATATGACAGGGATAGTAAAAACCGTCATTTCTTGTGCTACAGTTGCTTGATGAAACAAAACAAAAATAACAACAAAAAGATTCCGAAATAAAAACATTCGAGTCATATTTTTCGAGCCGAAAATAAAGGATATTTCATGACAAATTTCATCATTTCCAAGAAACGTTTTCAAAAATCACTCTCGTTGATTAAAAATGAAGCGCATTTTTAATCATTCTGACTTAGAAAAAGATGCAGTATTAGTAAACTGTTCAACCAACCGACCAAGCACTGCGTCCTGCACCAAATTCTCTTCAGCATAAAGTCGCGCCTGTTTACCCATTTGAAGTCTCGCCTGATCATCATCGACCAATAGCTCGATTGCTGCCGCAAGCGCCGTACCATCCTCTGGTGGCACCACTATTCCACATCGCGACACCACAGCAGCAATCTCTGTTCCCTCCCAACATGTGGCAATTATCGGACGACCACTGGCTAGCATTCCTGAAAGCTTTGAGGGCAGCACCAAATCTGCAGCCTCAGGACTTTGTGGTAGCAAATGTATATCTGCTAGACCCAGTAACTGCCCAAGACGCTCAAAAGGCTGCAAGGGTAAAAAACGAATGTTGGCAAGCCCCGCACAGGCAGCTTCCAATTGTGGCTTCATTACGCCATCGCCACATACAACAAAAATCACATCATTGCGGTGTGCCAACTTGCGCGCAGCGTCTGGAATCGCCATTAATCCTTGCTTACCACCAAGTGTGCCAGAGAACAGCACGGCCTTGGTATTCGGTTCGATACCCAGTTCTTTGTGGTAATCGCTTGGTTCAAGCAATGGATAAACATGTGCAATATCTACCCAGTTAGGGAAGAAACGCACCCGTTCCTCTACCACGCCTTTCTGCTGCAATTTATCAAGCATGCGGCCAGAGATGGAAGATACGCTATCGAAACGTCGCAATAGCCAGCGTTCAGCCCCCAGCACTAAACGCTGCAACAATTGGCCTTTAAGAAGCCCAATCTGAAAAGCGATATCCACTTCAAAGTCTTGAATATGCAGCCAAGCTTTGCCACCACACAGCCTGGCGACTAACCAACCTGTCGGCGCACATACTAACGCTGGGGCTACTGTCATCACCACATCAGGCCGCCAAAATACCTGCCACAACATCACTGGTAATGACGCTATTGCAAACGTCAATAAGTGCAATACCCGCATTAAACCGCCTGGTTTGCGTGGCACCCATAAAGGAGCGCGCCAAACATCAACTCCTTGCCATCGCTCGCGACGGTAGGGTGGCCAAGCGTAGCCTTCACCTAGCTGCCAAGCTGGATAATACGGCGGGGCGGCCACCACGCGCACCTCATGCCCTTGCGCCACCAACCATGCCGCCATTTCTCCCGAGTATTTGCCTATACCAGTAGGTTCTGGCGCAAAATTAGCAC
>JBARQL010000183.1:0-35020 GCA_049643685.1 Methylotenera sp. | reverse complement strand
TCCACCGAATTTTTTAGACAGAATTGTCGTAATCGCTGCCGTTAATGTTGTCTTACCATGATCCACGTGGCCAATTGTGCCTACGTTGACGTGCGGTTTGGTCCGCTCAAATTTACCTTTTGCCATTGCTATCTTCCTTTACAAAATTTTATTAACCATAAGTTTTATTAAAATTAATAAAACTTGTACAAATTTAAGTGATATTACTATTTAACGCTACTGCAAATTAAGACTTAAAACAAGCCGTGGTGCCCATGGCGGGAATCGGACCCGCGACCTCTCCCTTACCAAGGGAGTGCTCTACCACTGAGCCACATGGGCGCAAATTTCAAAATACGCCTTGCAAATATCAGCCTTGCAAACTCATGCTTGGAGCGGGCGACGAGACTCGAACTCGCGACATTCAGTTTGGAAAACTGAAGCTCTACCAACTGAGCTACACCCGCGCACCCATCTTAAAAACCGCCAACACCATTAGGCTCAAACCACATTTCTATAACACCAACTAAACTTGGTTACACTTTAAAATACATTGGTGGAGGGGGAAGGATTCGAACCTTCGTACTCTGAGAGAACGGATTTACAGTCCGTCGCCTTTAACCACTCGGCCACCCCTCCAAACCGAACCCGCGATTATGCTGAAAATTTGACTGACTGTCAAATGTATAAAAGGGTAAATGTACAAGAATTTGGTGCCGGATGTCGGAATCGAACTGACGACCTTCGCATTACAAGTGCGCTGCTCTACCAACTGAGCTAATCCGGCGTTTAATTTGAGTTGCGTATTATACTGATATTTTAAAAAAAGTTAAGCTACTTTACGATAGTTAATGTAGGTTTTTTCCCAACCGCTGGTTTTACTGTCTCAGACAGAGATTCAGAATCTGCTTTTTTTGCTTCCAATGGCATATCTGTTGCGCTTGTTTCTAGCTCAAAAAACATTCCTTGCCCATTCTCGCGCGCAAATATTCCTCTTACCGCGTTCATCGGCACATATAAATTTTGCGAAACACCACCAAATCTAGCAGAAAAAGTAATCGCATCATTCTCTATTTGCAAATCCTTGGTTGCAGCGTAGTTCAAATTCAACACAATTTCGCCGGCTTTGACATAGGCTAAGGGTACACGTGTTTGGCTATTCACTGCCACCAGCAAATGTGGTGTACAGCCGTTATCAACGCACCATTCGTGAATGGCACGTATCATATAAGGCTTAGTTGAAGTTAGCGTTGTCATTATTAAATTAAACGGTTTATTAAATCTGCTTTAAACCTGTTGCAGTAAGCTAAAAAATCCTAAATTAATCCACGCGAAAAACATCGAGCCAAAAACACTGCCCTGCGAGCCTTATATATAAAGGCTTACAGGGCAGCAGGTTTAATGAGGCCGTTTATTCAAGCGAATTAATGTTACTTACGCATCACTTTTTCTGATGGCGTCATCGCATCCGCATACAATGGTCTAGAAAACAAACGCTCAGCGTATTTTAATATCGGTGCTGCTTGATTTTGCAACTCAATACCATAGTGAGATAAGCGCCACAATAACGGTGTGACGGCTACATCCAACATGGAGTAATCATCCCCCAGCAAGTAATTTTGCTTAGAGAAAATTGGTACTAATTGCGTTAAATTATCTCGAATCGTCAAACGTGCTTTATCGGCTTTTTCGTCATCGCCGGATTCAATATCTTTAATGTGGTCAAACAACTCTTTTTCAAAATTGTATAAAAATAAACGTGCGCGTGCGCGCATCACTGGATCTGGCGGCATCAACTGCGGGTGTGGGAAGCGCTCATCAATGTACTCATTGATAATATTCGCTTCTGACAATATTAAGTCACGCTCCACGAGTACTGGCACTTGATTGTAAGGGTTGATGACCGCGAGATCTTCAGGTTTATTCGCTAGATCAACGTCAATGACTTGAAAGTCCATGCCTTTTTCAAATAAAACAATGCGGCAACGGTGGCTATAGGGATCTGTCGTCCCCGAGTATAAAGTCATCATAATTTAGTGTATATCCTTCCAATAGGCTTTTTTGAGTTTGTAAGTAAGTACCAACAACACTCCTAAAAACAGTAATACAAACCAGCCCAATTGGTTGCGCTGTTGTTTTGCAGGTTCAGCCATGTAGGCCATAAAGTTGGTTAAATCGCCCACTAGCGCATCGTACTCGGCCACCGATAATTTGCCTGGCTTGGTGAGCGTTAATGCGTGCGTTTCATGATTCAAGGCTTGTTCGCCTTGCAATTCATATAACACGTGCGGCATCGATACCTTACAGGAGACAGGGTCAAACACGCAATTGCCCCAACCTGTAACGCTCGTTTCGTCACGGTAGAACCCACGCATATAGCTATAAACCCAATCTGCACCGCGCGCACGTACTTCTACTGATAAATCAGGCGGTGCAACACCAAACCATTTTTTTGCATCGGCTGGATTAATGGCGACCTTCATCGTATCACCCACTTTTTCACCCGCAAACAACAAGTTATCTTTTATTTGTTTTTCAGTTAAGCCAATATCTAGCAACCGGTTGTAACGCATGTAATTAGCGCTGTGACAATTCAAGCAATTATTGACAAATGTACGCGCGCCACGTTGCAATGACGCGTGATTTGAAGCGTCAATGGGGGCTTTGTCTAAACGCACAGCCTCACTTGCGAAAGCCAACAGTGGCAAGAGTGCTAAAACGAATAAAGATTTTTTCATTAATTTTTTCATGGGTCTTATCCTGTCACCCTTTCTGGCACTGGCAAGGTTTTATCTTTTTTGGTGTACCAAGGCATCAGTATAAAAAATGCAAAGTAAATAATAGTGAAGACACGTGCAACCACGGTTGCAACATCAGCATTCCCTAACCAAGCACCAAATTGACCCCATACGTTTGAAGGCTCAGTACCAAGGTAGCCCAGTACCACAAAGCTCACCACAAACGCAGCCAACCATTTTTTATACAATGAGCCGCGATAGCGTATCGACTTCACAGGGCTTTTATCCAACCATGGCAATAAAGCAAACACCATGACAGATAAGCCCATTGCCGCGACGCCAGGAAACAGTGAAGGTGGAATGCCCAGCATGCTTATACCGGGAAACGGTGGCACTGCACGTAAAATTGAATAATACGGCGTGAAATACCACACTGGTGCAATATGCGCTGGTGTAACCAATGGATTCGCAGGCACGAAATTGTTAGCCTCCAAGAAGTAACCCCCCATTTCCGGCGCGAAGAAAATAATGGTTGAGAACACCATTAAAAATATAACAGCGGCCACAATGTCTTTCACCGTGTAGTAGGGGTGAAGTGGAATACCATCCAATGGAATACCTGTTTTTTTATCTTTCTTTTCTTTGATTTCCACACCGTCTGGATTGCCTGAGCCCACTTCATGCAGCGCAACCAAATGTGCGGCTACCAAGCCCAACAATACTAAAGGTAGGGCAATCACATGAAAAGCAAAGAAACGATTTAACGTGGCGTCAGATACCAAATAATCGCCACGCAACCACTCAGAAACATCTGGACCAATGAAAGGAATCGCTGAAAATAAGTTCACAATCACTTGCGCACCCCAGTAAGACATTTGACCCCAAGGCAGCAAATAACCAAAGAACGCTTCGCCCATCAAGCATAAGAATATTCCTACACCAAACAGCCATAACAATTCACGTGGATTACGATATGAACCATAAATGATGCCGCGAAACATGTGAATGTAAATCACCACAAAGAACATCGAAGCGCCTGTGGAATGCATATAACGGATGAGCCAGCCCCATGGCACGTCACGCATAATATATTCCACCGACGCAAAGGCCAAACTAGCATCTGGCTTGTAATGCATCGTTAGGAAAATACCCGTTACAATTTGCAGCACTAATACCAACAGCGATAATGAGCCGAAGAAGTACCAAAAGTTAAGGTTTTTAGGGGCATAATATTCCGTCGCTGAAGCTTTAATCAACGGAGTTAGCGGGAAACGCTTATCTACCCAATTCACGCCGTCATCAAAGGCTTTCGCCAAAACTACTTTAGCTTTACTTGTCATGATCAGGCACTCTCTTCAGTATCAACACCAATAAGCAAGGTATTTTCAGTTAAATATTTATGCGGCGGCACTACCAAATTGATAGGTGCTGGCGAGCCTTTATAAACGCGGCCTGCTAAGTCAAATTTAGAGCCATGGCATGGGCAGAAAAAACCACCAACCCAATTTTCGCCCATATCTCCCTTAGGCTGTAATTTAGCCGTTGGTGAGCAACCCAAATGCGTACAAATACCCACTATCACAGCTAAATTAGGCCTAATAGAACGATCCGCATTTTTACAATAGCCTGGCTGTTGCGAAATCACCGTGCATTCAGGATCCGTCAATTGATCATCATGCCTGTGTAACTCTGCCGTCATTTCATCCGTACGGTTAAAAATCCACACAGGCTTACCGCGCCACTCCACGGTAATCATCGTACCAGGGGCGATTTTACTCACATCCACCTCCACCGGGGCACCCGCTGCCTTTGCGCGCTCGCTCGGCGTCATGCTTAATACAAATGGCGTTGCTGCGGCTACACAGCCAACCGCACCAACTGTCGATGAGGCAATTATAAATTTACGCTTTTCCAAATCCACTGCATTTGGCTGAGAACTACCTTGGTGCTTGTCATTATGGTTGTCTGACATAGTTTCCTCTTAAACTAATTGGATGAATTTAGCTCTTTTGAAGCTGGCATCATTAATGCTAAATGAAAATTTCTTTATTCCTTAAAGCGAACCTGCAAATTACAATTGCGCGCATTATACAATTTTTAGAGTGGCATTTAAAGCTTTATTTTATAACTTATTGATATAAAACAATTAAACAGGATTGTTAATATCGATGAACTCATGGTTTAAATTAAATTTTTCCGCTAGATGTGCGCCCAATGCCTGCACGCCATAACGTTCCGTTGCATGATGTCCTGCAGAAATATAAGACACGTCAGATTCCAACGCTTGATGCGTAGTTTGCTCAGAAATCTCACCGCTAATATACACATCAACGCCCAGTCCAATGGCCATATCCATGTAACCTTGGGCACCCCCTGTACACCACGCGACTTTTTGCACCAATTTCTGCGGTACGCCTATCACTAATGGCGTGCGTTGTAGCGTTGTTTCAATATGTGCGGCAAAACGTTGCAACGAAATAGGTTCAGCCAAAGTGCCATAAGCAATTACATTAGCTTCGCCGGTAAACCCTGCAGGCATGATGCCCAACACGCGGCCTAGTTGCACATTATTACCAAATTCCACGTGCGCATCTAACGGCAGATGATAAGCCATTAAGCTCATCTCATTTTTCAGTAAAAACGCCAATCGATTGCGCTTGATGCCCACCACTCTAGCGTCTTCATTACGCCAAAAATAGCCGTGATGCACCAGAATTAAATCTGCATTGGCCTCATGCGCAGCCTCCAGCAGGGCCATGCTAGCCGTTACACCTGTCACGATGTTGCGAATTTCAGTTTTTCCTTCTACTTGCAAGCCATTTGGGCAGTAGTCTTTAAATTGCTCAACTTGCATGAGTTGTTGGGTATAATGTGTCAACTCGTTAATTTTTACCATTATTCACACCTTATTTATTGTCGCCCTATTGATTTTTAGCGATGCTACCTAATATTAGCGGCACTTATTACCAGTTGATATCACCGACTATATTATAGTGCAAGCATGCAGTAAAATCTGACAGCAGCTTCTAGACCAACACAACCATGAATAATTCTCTATCTAAAAAGTTATGGCTTATTTTTGCGCAAAGCGTAACGGCTTGCTTGGGCCTAGTTTTTGTGTTGCGACTGTTCTTTCCTGGTGTTTTAAATGACTTTTTTGAACGCTTAGCTCCTAATAAAACCGCCTCAGTTTTGGTAAAACAAGTTGAGCCTACTCCAAAAGCTTATGTCATGGGCTCTTACAGCCTAGCGGTAAAAAAAGCGATGCCTGCCGTCGTGAATATTTTTACCAGCAAAAAATTACCCGATAATCCACATCAGAAGTTTTTAGATGACCCTGCTTTCCGCCAATTTTTTGGTGACCAATTAGACGATCAAGACTCACAAGCGCAACCCGAAAACAGTTTAGGCTCAGGCGTGATTGTCAGCGAGCAAGGGCTAATCCTGACCAACAACCATGTGGTTGCTAGCGCCGATGAAATTGAAGTCGCCATGGCTGATGGCAGAAAAATACCTGCCAAAGTCGTCGGGACAGACCCTGATACCGATTTGGCAATCATTAAAATTGAAGCCGATAATCTGCCCGCCATTGCGTTTGCCAGCTCAGACAAGCTGAACGTTGGCGATGTGGTACTAGCCATTGGCAACCCTTTTGGCGTTGGGCAAACCGTGACGCAAGGCATCATCAGCGCACTTGGACGCAATCATTTAGGTATTAATACCTTTGAAAATTTCATTCAAACCGATGCTTCTATCAACCCTGGCAACTCAGGCGGCGCTCTGATTGATACTGACGGTAATTTAATCGGCATCAACAGCGCCATTTACTCACGCAGTGGTGGCTCTATGGGCATAGGTTTTGCTATTCCCGCCACTTTGGCGCGCCAAGTGATGGATCAAATTGTTTCAGAAGGCAATGTCACACGCGGTTGGATAGGCATTGAAGCACAAGACATGACACCGGAATTAGCCGAATCATTCAAACTCAATAGTGCCGAAGGCGCACTCGTGGCTGGTGTACTCCGCGATAGCCCTGCCGAGAAAGCTGGAATTCGTGCGGGGGACATTTTGTTGAATATTGAAGGTAAACCCATTTCTGATACTGGCAGTATGCTTAATTTAATTGCTGCGCTTACTCCCAACAAAAAGGCAACCCTTAAAATCTCCAGAGCTGAAAAAATCATTGACGTGGTGGTGTTAATTGGCAAAAGGCCTAAACCAACAGTGGCCAATGAATAGCAAAAATGGCCCGATTGACAGGCCAACTTATTTGACTGCTCTGAGAGCCTTGTAAATAAAGGCTCTCAGAGCAGTGTTTTTTGCTCGAGAGTATTTAAACGGTCAATTCGTTATTTTCTATTATTAGATTTTCCGTAGATATTAGATAAACTTATACGGGTCGTTTTGATGATATGCCTATTAAGCTGGGGGCAGAATAGTCTGATCTGGAGTTTTCTTGGTGAATGCCGCCACTACAATTCCTAGCTCATACAACAGCCACATTGGCACTGCCAACATAAATTGAGAAATAATATCCGGCGGGGTGAATATTGCGCCGATGACGAATGCCCCTACCACCACGTAACCCCGTGCTTCTTTGAGTTGCGCAATCGTCAACCAGCCAAAACGTACGGTCATCACCACCGCGATTGGCACCTGAAACGCCAAGCCAAAAGCAAAAAACAACGTCAACACAAAATCTAAATAGTTGCCGATATCGGTCATCACCGCTACACCTGCTGGTGCGGTGCCAACAATAAAACCAAACACTACGGGGAATACTAATAAGTAGGCGAAGGCCATGCCCATTAGAAACAATAAACAACTGACGATTATCATGGGAATCATGAATTTCTTTTCGTGCGCGTATAACCCTGGCGCGACGAACGCCCATACTTGGTACATTGTGTGCGGCAGTGAAACAATAAATGCCGCCATCATCGCCACTTTCATTGGCACAAAAAAGGGCGTAGTTACGGCGGTAGCAATCATTTGACCGCCGGCAGGGAGTTTGCTTAATAACGGCGAGGCAAGTAGCGCGTAGATTTTGTTAGCGAACGGGAAGAAACCGATAAACACGACAATAAAACCGACTACGATGCGTAGTAATCGATTCCGCAGTTCAATCAGGTGAGAAATAAAGTTATCGGTTGGAGTCACGGAGCAATGATATTCGCCAGGATTATTCTTGTGCAGGTACTTTTTTAATGGCTGCTTTTTTGACTGAAGCTTTTTTTACTGCTACTTTTTTAGCGGCTGTTTTCTTAATAATCGTCTTTTCAAGCGCCGCATCTTTGATCGGCGGTGCTTGACTTAATTTAGGGCGATTTACCGCCGTTAATTCAAAATCATCAACTCCTTGTGTAAACGTCTCAGATACACTTTGTAAGCCAGATTTAATATTGGCCTGCGTTTTATTTGCGGCATCTTTAATTTCTTGCTGCAATTGCTGCAGTTCATCAAAGCGCACTTCTCGATTCACTTCTTCTTTAATCTGCGCTACATATTTTTGCATGCGGCCAGTGAGCGCGCCCAGTGTGCGCGCCACCTTTGGCAGTCTTTCGGGGCCGATGACCAGCAGCGCAACAATTGCGACTACAATTAACTCAGAAAATGAAACGTCGAACATTAATAGCTGGTCTTTTACTGCTTAGTTTTACTGGTCACTTCGCCTTCTATGGTGGTGCCAGTTTTATCGGACTCATCCACCACCTGACCATCTTTCATGGCTTTTTTAAACTCATTCACCGCACCGCCAACATCTCCACCAATGTTTTTCAGTTTTTTAGTACCAAAGACCAGTACCACAATCAACAATACGATTAACCAATGCCAAATGCTAAATGAACCCATGATAATTCTCCTGAAATAATACCAAACTTAATTGCCACCCAATACGTGCAAATGAAGATGAAACACCAATTGCCCACCCTCACGCCCAGTATTGATGAGGGTTTTAAAGCCAGCCAAGCCTTGCTCCTTAGCAAGTTTTGGTGCGAGCAATAATAGTTTACCTAATAATACCTGATGCTCTGCTTCACAACCAGCAAGACTCTCAACATGCAGTTTTGGCACGATTAAAAAATGTACTTTGGCGGATGGATTAATGTCGTGAAAGGCAATGACATCCTCATCTTCATAGATTTTTTTGGATGGAATTGCACCGCTGACGATTTTACAAAAAATGCACTCATTATTATATTGGGTGCTCATTTCTCAGCCCTACTTTCTTTCTCTGTAATACCAGATAACCCTTCGCGCCTTGCCAACTCGTCCAGTACCGCTTGCGGTTTTAAGCCAGCCTGTGCCAACATCACCAGTGTATGAAACCACAAGTCTGCCGTTTCATAAATTAAATGCTCTTTGTCGCCATTTTTGGCAGCAATAATAGTTTCAGTAGCCTCTTCGCCCACTTTTTTGAGGATGCTATCCATGCCTTTAGCATAGAGTTTAGCCACATACGAACTCTGCGGGTCAGCGCTTTTGCGTTGCTCTAATAATTCGCTTAATCGATTTAACACATCATTCATATGGATAGTTTCGGTCTAATAAATAGTTTTTGGGTCTTTAATCACAGCTTGATCTGTCACCCAATTACCGTTATCTAGCTTTCTAAAAAAGCAGCTATTTCGCCCTGTGTGACAAGCAATACCACCGATTTGTTCTACGCTTAACAAAATCACGTCTTCATCACAATCTACTCGAATCTCATGAATTTTTTGAATATGGCCTGATTCTTCACCTTTATGCCATATTTTGTTGCGAGAGCGTGACCAGTAAACCGCTTGTTGAGTATTATCCGTAAGCTGCAAAGCCTCGCGGTTCATCCATGCAACCATCAAAATTTTGCCAGAAACGTAATCCTGCGCAATCGCTGGCACAAGGCCGTTCGCATCCCATTTTACAACTTCTAACCAGTTCATCATCATCCATTCAAACTAACGCTGACATACCGATGATAATCGGTATGTCAGCGTCTTTAAGTCACAGTATCCCGTGTCAAGCACAGAATGACAGCGTGTAAATAATATTTTTAACTGTAACACACTCATTTACAGCCTTACCTCAATGCCATTTTTACGCATATATTCTTTGGCTTGCTGCACGGTGTATTCACCATAATGAAAAATACTCGCCGCCAGTACCGCGTCAGCCCCGCCAATTTTTACACCATCCACCAAATGCTGCAAATTACCTACACCACCCGAAGCGATAATCGGCACATCGACCGCATCAGAAATTGCACGGTTCAACGGATTATTAAAACCAATTTTAGTGCCATCTCTGTCCATACTGGTGACTAACAGTTCGCCAGCACCAAGGCTTACCATATATTCTGCCCATTTTACAGCGTCCAGACCTGTGGCTTTGCGTCCACCGTGGGTAAATACTTCCCACTCAAAGGGTTGGTTTTCGACTTTTTTTGCATCAATCGCGACGACAATGCATTGTGAGCCGAAGCGTGTGGCGGCATCTTGCACCATTTTTGGATTCAATACTGCTGTGGTGTTAATGCTCACTTTGTCTGCGCCTGCGTTTAATAATCGCCGTACATCTTCAACTTCACGCACACCGCCACCTACTGTGAGCGGGATAAACACTTGGCTAGCCACTTCTTCAATGATATGCAAAAGCAGACCGCGGTTATCGGAGCTTGCGGTGATGTCTAAAAATGTTAGCTCATCCGCGCCTTGCTCATCATAACGCTTGGCAATTTCAACTGGATCGCCTGCATCTCTTAGTTCAAGAAAATTCACGCCCTTCACTACGCGACCATCGGTCACATCTAAGCAAGGAATAATGCGTTTAGCCAAACTCATTCTTTATGCACTTAATTCATCCGCCAGTTTTTGAGCGGCCGTAAAATCCAGCGTGCCCTCATAAATGGCGCGGCCTGTAATGGTGCCGATAATGCCTTCACTTGCCACTGCACAAAGTTTGCGCACATCATCTAAATTCGTCACACCACCAGAGGCGATTACTGGAATGGTAAGCGCCTGTGCCAACGCCACCGTTGCCTCAATATTCACGCCAGTCAGCATACCATCACGGCCAATATCAGTATAGACAATAGAACTTACGCCATAATCTTCAAATTTTTTGGCCAAATCAATCACATCATGGCCAGTGAGTTTCGACCAACCGTCAACGGCCACCTTGCCATCCTTTGCATCTAATCCCACGATAATTTGACCTGGGAATGCGTCGCAAGCCTCATGTAAAAAACCAGGGCTTTTAACTGCTGCGGTACCAATAATGACAAAGTCGATACCATTATCTAAGTAACGTTCTATTGTTTCCAAATCACGAATACCGCCGCCTAACTGAATAGGAATCTCACCGCCTACCGCACGAACTATCGATTTAATAGCGGCCTCATTCACCGGTTTTCCAGCAAATGCGCCATTTAAATCAACCAAATGAAGTCGCTTGCCACCTCTATCAACCCAATGGCGCGCCATTGCGCCTGGGTCTTCAGAGAATACCGTAGATTCTTCCATTAGGCCTTGTTTAAGTCTGACGCAATGGCCGTCTTTGAGATCAATTGCTGGGATAATTAACATAATTGTCGTAGATAGTAATTAAAGATATTGAACAAAAATAATGTGTTGAATAAACTTGTGTTTTTTGTAATCAAAAAAGTATGGTCATAAAAAGTTAAGGTAACCAGTTTACGAAATTACTTAACATTTGCAAGCCAGCATTCGCACTTTTTTCCGGGTGAAACTGTACTGCAAATAGATTATCTTGCGCTATTGCGCAGGTAAAACGCGTTGGGTACTCACTATAGCCAGCAATTATGCGGTCATCTTCAGGCACCACGTAATAACTATGTACATAATAAAAACGAGCACCATTTTCAATACCGCGCCATAACGCATGTGATTCTGTGTGGGAATTTTGAGTTTGATAGACTTGGTTCCAACCCATATGTGGCACTTTCAGTTTTTCACCGTTTGCATCATGCATTTCAGCCGTAACAAAGCGCTTCACATTCCCTTTAAACACCCCCAAGCCAGCCGAGTTACCTTCTTCAGAATGTTCAAATAACATTTGCAAGCCAATGCAAATCCCTAAAAATGGTTTATTTTGTGCCGCATGTATGACCGCGTCACGCAGTCCGCGCGCATCCAGTTCACGTATGCAATCAGGCATCGCACCTTGTCCAGGAAACACCACTCGCTCAGCGTTAGCAATATCCTCAGGGTTGCTGGTAACAAGTACCATTTTTGAAGGCGCAACATGCTCCAAAGCCTTAGACACTGAGCGCAAATTGCCCATGCCATAATCGACCACCGCAATATCTATTTTTTTCATGCTATTTTATTTAACAAATTACAGTTTAAGGGCTATAAACTGCCTTTGGTGGATGGCATGATGCCAGCCATGCGTGAATCCATTTCAACAGCCATGCGCAGAGCGCGGCCAAATGCTTTGAAAATTGTTTCGGCCTGATGGTGGGCGTTGTGGCCTTTTAAATTATCGACATGCAATGTGACATTCGCGTGGTTCACAAACCCTTGAAAGAACTCATGAATCAAATCCACGTCGAATTCACCAATGGCGGCACGTGTAAATACACAGCCAAATTCCAACCCTGGACGACCAGAAACATCTAATACGACACGTGATAACGCCTCATCTAACGGCACATAAGCATGACCGTAACGGCGTATGCCTTTTTTATCGCCTATTGCCTTTGAAAAAGCTTGGCCCAATGTTATGCCGATGTCTTCAACTGTATGATGCGCATCGATGTGCAAATCACCCTTGGCGAACACGTTAATATCCATCATGCCATGTCGAGCAATTTGATCCAACATGTGGTCTAAGAATCCCAAGCCTGTTTTAAATTCAGATACACCAGTACCATCTAAGTTGATGGAAACTGTAATTTGAGTTTCTAATGTATTTCTGATGACTTCAGCTTTACGCATAGTGATTACTTATGTTTTATCGTCAATGAATACGGTCATTTTAACCCAAACTTCTTTACAAACGTAAATTGTCATAAAAAAAGCTTTTGCCTAAAATTGAACAACCTTGCTCATAAACAAAAAAGCCGACCTAAGGTCGGCTTTTTTGTAATAAAAATATTACTTAGCTTGAGCTGCTGCGTCCTTAGCCGCACCTACAAGTCCTTCTGTTTTAGCTTCCACACCTGCCGCTGCATCTGCTGGAGCCGCCGCTGCATCTGCTGGAGCCGCCGCTGCATCTGCTGGAGCTGCCGCTGCATCTGCTGGAGCTGCCGCTGCATCTGCTGCTGGAGCTGCCGCTGCATCTGCTGCTGGAGCTGCGTCTGCTGGCATAACCTCTGCTGATGGTGCAACTTCTGCAGTTGGTTCAGCTGGCTTATTGCAGCCTTTCATTAGGAACAAACCTAACAAACCAGCGCCGATCGCTAATACCCATGGCAACCAGTTAAAACCGCCAGCAGCACCTGCATTACTACCGTGAGCTAAACCTGTGATTTCTTTTGCTGCTGCAGCTGGATCAGCTGCGCCGTAAATTGCAGCACCAGCGACTACAATATCAGCACCAGCATCTACCACTTGACGCACTGTAGCCGCTTTAACACCACCTGCAACAGATACTTTAGCGCCTGTCTTTAATGCTGTTACTAAAGCCAAATCGCCAAACGGTGTTTGACCGGCAGCTTGTTGATCTAAACCTGTATGCACGCCAATGATGTGCGCACCTAACTTAGCTACTTCTAAAGTACGTGCTTTTTTATCTGTTACGTTAATCAAGTCAACTTGTGCTTCTTTGCCGTACTTGTTGGCAACATCGATGACACCTTTAATTGTGCCAATATCTGCAGTACCCAAAACTGTACAGATGTCTGCACCCGCCTTGTAGAATGGCTCAGCTTCGTAGAAACCAGCATCCATTGTTTTTAGGTCAACTAAAATTTTGTTGTTTGGAAATTTTGCACGCAATACTTTAAGCAATTCAATACCGTTATGCTTAATGCATGGAGTACCAATTTCAAGAATATCTACGTGTGGAGCAACTTTAGTTGCCAAAGCGACGGTACCGTCAAAATCTAGTGAATCTAATGCCATTTGGGTTTGAGCCATGCTACATCCTCCCTAAAAGTAAATCACTGATGATCTACTTAAGATTAAAAATACGAAATTATGTTAATTTTTTGTGTTAAAAACACATTGCGCGATAATAACAGCAGTTAATGTGAAATTAAACAATTTTTTACACATACGCGTTAAATTATCACTATTTATACTAGATTTATCACGAAATAGCAGATAAACGAGTATTTCTAAGAAATCTTTACACTAGCTCAATTAACGCATTGATAAGTACTTTCGTTTGTGTATCTGTACCTATTGTAATTCGCAAGTAAGGTGCAATTCGATTTGGTGTTTTGAAGTGGCGCACGATAATGTTTTTTTGACGAAGTAACGCTGTGAGTTCTGCGCCATCTTTAAATTGATGTTTGGCGAAAATAAAATTTGCACCTGAAGGCAGCACATCAAAGCCCAACTTAGTTAACTCTTTAACTAGCATTTCGCGAGTTTCAATCACTTTGCTGCATGTTTTTTCAAAATATGTGGCATCTTGCATTGCTGCGATTGCCCCAGCAGAAGCAAACCGATCAATAGGGTATGAATTAAAACTATCTTTGACACGTATTAGCGCTTCGATTAAATCCGGATGACCCAATGCATATCCAACGCGTAATCCAGCTAATGATCGAGCTTTAGATAAGGTATGCGTCACCAACAAATTAGGGTAGGTATTGATAAGATTAACAGCAGACTCAGTGCCAAAATCCACATATGCTTCATCAATCACTACGACTGACTGTGTATTTGATTTTAATAATTTTTCAATTTTTGCTAACGCTAATGGAATGCCTGTGGGTGCATTCGGATTTGGAAATACGATGCCGCCATTGGGCTGATCATAATCATCGACATTGATTGTAAAGTCTTCCGCTAAAGGAATTGTTTGAAACTCAATGTCGTACAGACCGCAATATACCGGATAAAAACTATAGGTTATGTCAGGGAACAGTAATGGCCTGCTATGCTTTAACAGTGCTTGAAACACGTGCGCCAATACTTCGTCTGATCCATTACCAACAAATACTTGGTTTACATTTAGGTGGTGTGTATCAGCAATCGCCGCTCTAAGTGCATCAGAGTTTGGATCTGGGTATAAACGTAATGAATCTGCCGCCTCAAGCCTGAGCGCTTCGATTACCTTAGGGCTGGGGCCATATGGATTCTCATTGGTATTGAGCTTGACTAAATTATCTAGCTTTGGCTGCTCACCTGGTACATAGGGCGTGAGCTTATGTACGACATCACTCCAAAATTTACTCATGTTGAATTAGCTTTTTAACCTATATTCAGCTGATCGGGCATGCGCTTGCAAGCCTTCACCGTAAGCAAGCGTTGCAGCCACCTTACCCAGCGTTTGTGCGCCTTCAGCCGAAACCATAATCAAGCTTGAGCGTTTTTGAAAATCATACACACCCAACGGCGATGAAAAACGCGCGGTACGCGATGTTGGCAGCACATGGTTTGGCCCTGCACAGTAATCTCCCAGGGCTTCACAAGTATTGCGTCCCATAAATATGGCACCTGCATGTTTGATGGTCTTGCTGAATGCCAATGGTTCATCCATTGATAATTCCAAATGCTCAGGCGCGATATAATTACAAATTTCAGCGGCTTCCGCTAAATCGCGCACTTGAATCAACGCACCACGATCAGTCAATGATGTTCTTATAATATTTTTGCGTGGCATTTCTTCAACCAGCTTCAGTATGCTTGCACTGACTTTATCCAAAAAGTCAGCATCTGGACTTAATAGAATCGCTTGTGCTAATTCATCATGTTCCGCTTGGCTGAATAAATCCATCGCCACCCAATCCGGGTTGGTTTTACCGTCGCAAATCACCAAAATTTCAGATGGTCCTGCGACCATATCAATACCCACTACACCAAATACACGGCGTTTAGCAGCGGCCACATAGGCATTGCCTGGACCTACTACTTTATCCACTTGTGGCACGGTTTCTGTACCATAAGCCAAGGCACCCACAGCTTGTGCACCACCTATGCAAAACACTTGGTCTACACCGCACACTGCAGCGGCAGCTAATACCAACTGATTTTTTTCGCCATTTGGCGTAGGCACAACCATAATCAACTCTTTAACGCCTGCCACTTTAGCTGGAATCGCATTCATCAAAACGCTAGATGGATAAGCTGCTTTGCCACCTGGTACATATAAACCCACGCGATCTAATGCAGTAACTTGTTGCCCAAGTAGCGTGCCATCAGCTTCAGTGTAGCTCCAAGAAGACATGATTTGTTTTTCGTGGTAACTACGCACACGGTCTGCTGCCATTTTTAATGCATTACGCTGAGCTTCTGGCAAACCATTCAATGCGGCGGTCAGCTCAGCTTGGCTAACTTCAAGTTCAGCCAAACCCTTAGCATTCGTTTTATCAAAGCGATTGGTGTATTCCAACACTGCAGCGTCGCCACGATTTTTAACATCTTTAAGAATACCAGCTACAACTTCGTCAATGCTATCATCTTGCGCCGTTTCAAAGGCTAGTAAGGCTTTCAATTTGCCATTAAAATCTACATCTGTAGTAGAAAAACGTCTTATCTTCATGCTATTTGACCTATATTTAATCTAAATCTTATGTTCTGGATGCGATGGCGTTAGTAAACGCATCCATGATAGGCTGAATTTTAGCCCGATTAAGTTTTAGGGAAGCTTGGTTCACCACTAACCTCGAGCTAATATCACCAACCTCTTCTACCGCTTTAAGGTTGTTTGCACGCAAAGTGCCACCAGTGCTCACCAAATCAACGATTACGTCGGCCAACCCAACTAACGGACCCAACTCCATTGAGCCATAAAGCTTAATTAAATCAACGTGCATGCCCTTGGCCGCGAAGTGTTCTCGGGCTGTTTTCACATATTTGGTAACTACTTTTAAGCGTGCGCCACTTCGGATCGAAGCAAAATAATCAAAATCTTCGCGCACGGCCACCATCATTTTGCATTTAGCAATTTGCAAATCAATGGGCTGGTACAAGCCATCACCGCCATGTTCATCGAGGACATCCTTGCCTGCTATACCTAAATCCGCTGCGCCGTATTGCACATAAGTAGGCACATCACTTGCACGGACGATGATCAAACGCACATCGTCACGATTGGTACCGATGATCAGTTTGCGTGAAGATTCAGGATCTTCTGCTGGACGTATACCTGCCGCCGCCAGGAGTGGTGTAGTTTCTTCAAAGATACGGCCCTTTGAGAGGGCAATGGTAATCATTTTTTAACTCGCATTACATTTGCACCAAGTGCGTTTAATTTTGCTTCCAAGTGCTCGTAGCCGCGGTCAAGGTGATAGATGCGCTCAATCACCGTTTCTCCACGCGCAACTAACCCAGCTAAGACTAGGCTTGCTGAAGCGCGTAAATCTGTTGCCATCACAGTCGCGCCATCTAAAAACCCAATGCCTTTTACTAGCGCTGTATTGCCATCAATACTAATATCTGCGCCCATGCGCTGCATTTCTTGCACGTGCATAAAGCGATTTTCAAAAATCGTTTCTGTCACTTTTGCCACGCCTTCAGCCACTGTGTTGAGCGCCATAAACTGAGCCTGCATGTCCGTGGGAAAAGCGGGGTGCGGTGCAGTGCGAATATTAACGGCTTTTAGCTTTCCATCGCTTTTCACGGTAATGCTATTGGCATCACTCGTCACCGTAGCACCTGCCTCGCGCAGCTTCTCAATCACGGCATCTAGCAAATCGGCACGGGCGTTGAGCAATTTAACTTCACCACCTGTCATCGCCGCTGCCACCATGTAAGTTCCAGCTTCGATGCGGTCGCACACGACGTTATGTGTTGTGCCATTGAGTTTCTCTACGCCTACAATCGTGATGACATCGGTGCCTGCGCCTGTGATTTTTGCGCCCATTTTAATGAGCATCTCAGCCAGATCGACTACTTCAGGTTCTTTTGCTGCATTTTCCAGCACCGTTGTGCCTTCAGCCAAGGCTGCGGCCATCATCAGATTTTCTGTGCCAGTGACCGTCACTAAATCCATATAGTAGCGGGCACCCTGTAAGCGCCGATTAGGTAAGTGTAAGGTACTGGCTTGAATGTAACCATGCGTAATGTGTATTGCTGCACCCATGGCCTGCAAGCCTTTGATGTGCAAATCCACAGGGCGCGAACCAATGGCGCAGCCGCCAGGCAATGATACGCGCGCCGTGCCAAACCGCGCTAATAATGGACCTAACACCAAAATAGAGGCGCGCATGGTTTTCACCATTTCATAGGTTGCTTCAAAGGAAGCCACTTCTGAGGCGTCTAAACTTACTTCACTGTCATTGCGCGTAATTTTTACGCCCATCATATCGAGCAATTTAAGCGTAGTATCGATATCTTTTAATGCCGCAATACCACTAAGCTTCAGTGGCGTTTCAGCCAAAAGTGATGCACACAATATTGGCAAGGCTGCATTTTTTGCACCTGAAATAGTAATTTCACCGTGCAGGCGATTGCCGCCTTGTATGATTAATTTATCCAACTATTTTGCCCCTGCTAACAAAGTTTGTAACTCGCCACTCTCATACATCGCACGCATAATATCTGAGCCACCAACAAACTCTCCATTCACATACAACTGCGGAATGGTTGGCCAATTGGCAAACTGTTTAATGCCCTCACGAACTGCTTGATCTTGCAACACGTCTACCGCAATGTATTTCGCTTGGCATGCGTCTAAGATTTGCGTAGCTAAATTTGAAAAGCCGCATTGAGGAAACTTAGGCGAGCCTTTCATGTACAGCACTATTGGGTTGGTGGTAACGGTTTCTTTAATTTTTGCTTGTGCGTCCATTTTAACTTTCTTTCTATTTAATTTTGCAATTGGTTAATTTCATGCCATTTCTGTGGCGTATACGTTTTCATTGAAAGCGCATGAATTTCGGCCCGCATGCGGTCGCCAAGCACACCATAGACCAATTGGTGCTGCTGCACCATGCTCTTGCCATCAAACGACGGACTTACAATCACCGCCTCAAAATGCGTACCATCATCGCCTAACACTTGAATATAGTCACAAGGCAGACCTTGTTTAATATAACTTTCTAATTGGGCTGCACTTAACATACTTTAGATACTCTTCAGCCTCGTAGCTTATGCTCTTAATTTATAGCCGGATTTTAACATTTTTAAGCATAACCATGCTAATGCCAGTAAAAAACCAATCACCACTACCAAACTTAACCAAGGTGAAATATCACCCTTTCCAAAAAAACCATACCTAAAACCATCAATCATATAAAAAAATGGATTAAATTTAGACACGGCCTGCCAAAATGGCGGCAATGAATGAATGGAATAAAATACGCCAGAAAGAAACGTTAGGGGCATAATTACAAAGTTTTGAAAGGCGGCCATTTGATCAAACTTATCGGCCCAAATGCCTGCAATAATGCCAAATGTCCCTAGTAAAGCGCTGCCTAATAGCGCAAAAGTAAGTATCCAGCCTAAGTGGGCGACGGGTAAATCTACGAACCAAAGTGCCACTAAATAAATAACGAGACCGACAAATAAGCCACGTATCATCGCCGCCGCTAATAGCGCTATATAAAATTGCAAATAGCTCAGTGGCGTGAGCAAAATAAAAACGATATTGCCCATCACTTTAGACTGTACTAGGCTGGATGAGCTGTTTGCAAACGCATTTTGCAGCAAAGACATCATCACCAGACCAGGTATTAAAAACGCGGTATATGGCACGTTTTCGTATACGCGCACATGGCCCGCCAAGACATGCGAAAATATCAACAAATAAAGCAGCGCTGTTAACACAGGCGAAGCGACGGTTTGAAATGCAACGCGCCAGAAACGTAATACTTCTTTTTTAAATAAAGTATAAGTACCACGCCATTCTTGGTTAATCAAACTCATTGACCACCCACACTTTGCTCTTTCTGATTATCGCTGCCAACTAAAGACATGAACACATCTTCTAAATCAGCTTCGATTAATTGCATATCTTCAACCACCACATTGGCTTTTCGTAGCTCGCTTAAAGCAAATTCCAATTGGCTTAACTCATTGAGCGCCAGCATATACACGCCATTCTCGCCACTTTTTAACATCGATAGCAAAGGCGCTGGCAATGGCGCGTTCCCCAAGGTGAGACGTAAATTCTTGCCCGCAAATTTATTCAATAAATTCGCCGTACTATCAAGCGCCACTATTTCACCTTGCTTCATCATGGCCACGCGTGAACACAAGGTTTCAGCTTCCTCTAAATAATGTGTGGTCAGAATAATCGTATGACCTTCTCGATTAAGCTTTTTAATGAACTCCCACAGCATTTGCCGCAACTCTACGTCAACCCCTGCTGTCGGCTCGTCCAGCACAATGACAGGAGGCTTGTGCGCCAATGCCTGAGCTATCAACGCGCGCCGCTTCATTCCGCCTGAAAGCTTACGCATATTAGTGTTTGCTTTATCCGTTAAACCTAGTCCTTCTAAAATTTCATCCACCCAAGCATCATTTTCGCGGCCACGTCCAAAATAACCTGCCTGAAAACGCAGCATTTCACGCACGTTAAAAAACGGATCAAATACCAGCTCTTGAGGAACAACCCCCAGCGCCATGCGCGCAGCTTGACAATCCCTCACAACATCATGCCCCATCACGCTAGCAGTGCCATAAGTCGGCCTTAACAAACCTGCCAGAATATTGATGAGCGTGGATTTACCTGCCCCATTGGGGCCAAGTAAACCGAAAAACTCACCTTGCGGAATCGTTAAATCAATGCCCTTGAGCGCATGAATATCTGCAAAATTTTTATGAATTTGATTAAATTGGATTGCTGGTGTCATTAAATTGCTTCATTATTTTTTGCTTGTCAGGCAGCATTCAAAAAGTAGCTTTCAAACGACAGCTTACATTAAATAAAATTTGGCCTGTTGGTCAACAAGCCATTAGGATTTACACTTGTAGAATGAATACGATTGCAAAAATCAGACGCAAATGCAACCCTAAGGCACCATTAAGAAGACTCACTCATGGGAAGATATTCGGCCACACCATATAGGGCTGTCAAACTTGTTAAATTTGAAGGCAAATGCGTAAATATCAGTTTTTTGTTTGCCGCTAAAGCACGGCGCTGCCACTCCAGCATCAAACTAATGGCAGCCGTATCTACATCAGTGACTTTAGAAAAGTTAATCTCAAATACAGGTTCACCCATGTCAAATGCGCTACTTTCAAGCAAGAGTTTAGTGACGTTATCAACCAAAACAGCACCAGAAACATACCATTTGTTTTCTGACTGAACAATTGTAGATTGCTTTGTATTTTCCATTGAATATCGACAACCTAATAAACTAGACGCCAGCAGATCTATTCTTTTCAGCGAGTTTTTTATTTAAACTGTCGATACCATTTTGGCGAATTTCTTGTGAAAATTGGCTACGATAATTGGTCACCAAGCTCACGCTTTCAATCACGATGTCATAAACTTTCCAGCCATTTGCGCCCTTTACTAGGCTGTAATCAACTGGTATTGGTTGCCCACCTGACTGCAAAATTTGCGTTTTAACCGTTACATTTTTTGCATCTGGCTCTGCACGCATCGGTTTAAATTCAATGACTTGGTCTTTATATTTTCCAAGCGCTATAGAATAGGTACGCAATAACAAACTACGAAATTCTTTTTGAAAGCTTGCTTGCTGGTCTGGTGTTGCTGCTTTCCAACTTTTGCCTAGCACCATACGACTGACACGATCAAAATCAAAATTAGGCAATATTTTTTCTTCAGCCAACGCGTAAATTTTCTGCTTATTACCCGCCTGTATTTCCTTATCATTTTTGATAATGGTTAACACATCATCGGCAGTTTGCTTCACCAACTCATCTGGTGCCACTTCCGCATTCGCTACACCTATGGTTAATAAACTTGCAAGAAAACTTGCGATTGCTAATAATTTGAATACTGTTTTCATTTGAATCCTTTTTTCACGCAAAATTGAAAGTGTGATTATAGCCCCATACTAGAATATTGGGCATTACGCAACTGTTTAAAGTGCAACGACCTAGAACGGCGCATCACCCAATTCAGTTGACTTACCTTTTGTTTCCGTAACAGTCGGAGTAGTGCCATCATTTTTAGTGGATTTATCTTCTTCAGATGCTTTGCTAAATAAAAACTGACTAATCATTTTCTCTAGCACAATCGCATCTTGAGTTTTCGCAATTTTATCACCGTTCTTAAGCTCTATTTCATCGCCACCAGCTTCTAACCCTACATACTGCTCACCCAACAAACCTGCCGTATAAATATTAGCAAAGGTATCTGTTGGAAAGGGATAGCGCTGATCGATCTTTAGTGTCACAACCGCTGCATAATTTTTACTGTTAAAAGCGATATTATCTACGCGCCCCACTACCACCCCAGCACTTTTAACAGGTGCACGTGGCTTTAGACCCCCAATATTTTCAAATTCGGCGGTAACCGCATACGTCTCGCCAAGATTGCTTGTTGTTAAGTTACCAACCTTCATTGCTAGACCAAAAAAAGCAGCAACCCCTAAGGCTACTAAGACACCCACCCATAAGTCTATTGTCGTTCTATCCATTGTTATTCCCCAACCTATCTATTGTAATATGCCCAATCAAGCGATGCCCCAACATGACTTTATACCTCCAACATAAATGAAGTGAGGATAAAATCTAATCCCAGCACAGCAAGTGCTGAAATCACGACGGTTCGTGTCGTTGCATGACTCACCCCTTCAGCGGTTGGCGGTGCATCATACCCTTCAAACAATGCAATCATGGTGCAAGCCACGCCAAACACTGCACTTTTTATCACCACATTGACAATATCTAATCGAAAATCCACATTTGCTTGCATTTGCGACCAAAAGGCACCGACATCGACACCAATTTGCGAAACGGCCACTAAATGCCCACCTAAAATCCCCACCATTGAGAACAGGCAGGCTAAAAGCGGCATAGAAAACACACCAGCCCAGAAGCGCGGGGCAATCACTCGGGATATCGGATTGACTGCCATCATCTCCATGGCTGAAAGCTGCTCCGTGGCCTTCATTAAGCCAATTTCAGCGGTAATCGCTGTACCCGCGCGACCCGCAAAGAGTAATGCAGTCACCACAGGACCCAATTCGCGTACTAGCGCTAACGCCACCAGCACGCCTATAGACTCCGAAGAACCATATTTTTGCAGTGTGTTATAACCTTGCAAAGCTAATACCATACCGACAAAAAAAGCTGACACCAAGATAATAATCAGCGACATCACGCCAGTGAAATACATTTCGCGCACAATTAACCTCGGACGACGAATACTCTCGCCAGAGTAGCTTAGTGTTAAAAAAAATAGCCGAGTTCCCGCACCTAAACGCCAGATCTGATCTACCACACGGTGACCTGTCATGTGTAAGCCAGTCACCAATTTACTCAATATTCTATTAGCCATGCAGCATTAGCTCCTTTTGATAATCAGGAGCAGTATAATGAAATGGCACAGGGCCATCTTTTTCGCCATGCACGAATTGGTGCACAAACGGCAAGGTTGATTGCATTAAGTCATGTGGAGTGCCTTCTGCAGCCACCACGCCATCCGCCACAAAATACACATAATCTGCAATTAAAAAGGTTTCTTTTACATCGTGCGACACAATAATAGACGTTGCGCCCAGCGCATCATTCAAACTACGAATTAAGTCACATATCACGCCCATAGAGATTGGGTCCAGACCTGCAAAAGGTTCATCGTACATAATAATGCTTGGGTCTAGCGCTACGGCGCGTGCCAAAGCAACCCGCCGCGCCATGCCGCCTGAAAGCTCGGTTGGCATCAAGCCATGCGCGCCACGTAAACCAACTGCATTGAGCTTCATTAACACCAAATCTCGAATCATGGCATCAGGCAAATCGGTGAGTTCACGCATGGGGAAAGCGACATTTTCATAGACGCTTAAATCAGTGAATAAGGCACCATGCTGAAACAGCATGCCCATTTTGCGGCGCAATTTAAAAATGCCATCGCGGTCTTGCTTGTGCACCACTTCACCTTCTACCCGCACCTCACCGACAGTAGGCTTAATTTGCCCACCGATTAAGCGCAATAGAGTCGTTTTACCGCTACCACTACCACCCATAATCGCCACCACTTTACCACGTGGAAACACCATATTGATGCCTTTATGCAGCAAACGCCCTTTGTAACCAAAGGAGAGATTGTCAATTTCTACGATATTGTTAGTCATTGTGTTGCTAGATTATTTTTCTATTTTTATGTGACTTTTACGAAGCCACTATTCTAAAACAATTTGATAAGTAAGCAAGCGCTTAAATTACGTAAGTATAAAGGTAGACTAATGAAAATAATAAAAAAGCCCGCCTAAGCGGGCTTAATGGAAACAACTCAGTTTAACTAAAAAGTCATACAGACTGTATAAGGACTTCCATCAACTATAGCTGCAGTTGCTACTGCGGCAGGTGCACCAGCGACAACCACTTGCACTGAACCACCAGCAGTATTGCCATCATCAAGATTAGTGTCAATTTGTTTCGCCAGTCTACCTGTAATATTTTCCGAACAAACCACGTACTGTCCAGTCATGCCAGCAATCGTAGTAAATGCAGCACCCATACTTTGCACCCCAAAACGACCATTATCCGCATTCCTAGGCAAGTAGTTGGCATCGGCAGTACTTATAGGCCCTGTAGAAAAACCCGCTAAACGAATGTGCTGCCAAAACAGAACAGACTCATCAGTAATAGTAGACGAATCCCACGCGCCCTCAATGCGAGCGTTACCAACTGTTCCACCTGTAGTGGCTAGTGTGGCACCATTCACATGCGCAGCCACATTAGCATCATCCCCAGGAAGCGCACGAAATTTATCTTGGTATCCATAAATAAAAATTTGTGCATTTTTAAAATCGCCAGCGATATTTTTTGCCTTGGCACTATTTATCAATTCTTGGCCTTTTAATACACCACCTAAGAGCAAGCCGATAATCACCAGTACAATCGCTAACTCGATTAAGGTAAAGCCTGATTGTTGTTTCTTCATTTAACACTCCAAACTAATTATTTATTATGTAAAACTTTTCGACACTTGTTTTACTGTTGGTGTTTTACATGCAAACTCCATGCCAACCATGCTTTTCCTTGAATTTTACTTTTTTTTCGTTATTTCTGAGCATTCTAACTGTTTTTCGACACTTTTTCACAGAAATTTATTGATATAGTGTCGAAAATCTAACGATAGTGTTCAAATTTTAACGTTATTTGCTTGTTATTTACTATGGTGAAATTGTAACGAATGCTATTACAATACAGGCTAAATAACCATTCCTGGATAACCATTCCTGGATAGTCATTCTAAGTAAGTTACTACCAATTATTTTTGAGCCTATCATTTATGCCTACACTTTCTAACCTATATCGTCGCTTGTTTGATGATACCGATCGTTTGATGGCGCTCATGTTGTTGTCACTCCATTCCCTGCTCATTTGGGGTGATGTAAGCAATATCTTTAGCGCTTTATTTTTGTGTCACTACGGCTTCTTTTTGCTTTGGCAGCCAATTTTACACCATAGCAAAAAGTTATCCTGGCAATCTATTTCAATCGTGATCATTGGCGCTGTTGTCGCCCTACTTTATGTGAATTGGTGGATTACTGCGTTTTGGATTGCAGGTCTATTTGCCCTGATAGGCGGACGCATTTTTTCTAGCGATTCTACACGCGCTAGGCTACCGAATATACTCGCTGCCACTTATTTGCTTGCCGTATTATTACTGTGGGTTGTGCCGAAACTACTCGGCGCAAAAGATGACTTAGCGGCAGCTGAGTTTTTACTCATTTATCTACTGCCTATTTTACCGCTGACTATTTTATTTTTATCTGCCAAAAATAGACCCATTGCCCCCAGCCAGAATATTGACTTCTTTTATACCTTATTAATTTACTTACTCACTTTAATTATTATCCTTGGCGCCTTCGCTATCGGCATCACCTGGCAAGTCAATTACGTTAAATTACTTATTTACGTGGTCCTTGGCTTAGCCGTTACTTTAGTGGTGATCAGTTGGTTATGGAACCCAAGCGAAACGTTTTCTGGCTTGGAATTACTCATGTCACGTTACCTGGTCAGTATTGGCCTGCCCTTTGAGGAGTGGTTAAGAAAAATTGCAATGCACGCTGACTATGAATTAACTGCCAGCAATTTTTTAGAGGCATCAATGCGCGAATTAGCAGCGCTTAAATGGGTCAGTGGTGTCACCTGGGAGCTAGACGGCGCCAAACACCAAGTAGGATTTGCCACTCCGCATATTTCCACCTTTAGTTTTCAGCAGCTGCATTTGACGCTTTACTCACGCTGGCAATTCAGCCCAGCCATGTATTTGCATGTGCAATTGCTCACACAGATTATGAGCGAGTTTTACGAAGCGAAATGCAGAGAAGAAACCATTAGCCAAAACACTTACATGCAAACGTTTTATGAAACCGGCTCGCGGCTGACGCACGATATTAAGAACATTCTACAGTCTCTAGGCACGCTAACTTCAGCGGCTGAGCAAACAAGTGATGCTGAAGGCGATGTCAGGTTAATCGCGTTGATCAAAAAACAATTACCACGACTTAACCAACGCTTAGCCGCTACGCTCACCAAGCTTGAAAAACCCAGTGTTGAGAAAAAACGCCAAGCGAAAGTGGCCACTTGGTGGAAAAGTTTCAGGCAACTCAATACCAACACTCAAGTGCAGTTTGAGTCGCCCGCTGTATTGCCAAAGGCCGATATTGACCCAGATGTACTCGATAGCGTCGTGGATAACTTATTACAAAATGCATTAGAGAAAACTAAATTAGAAGCGAACACCTTGATTAAAGTCACTTTAATGCCATCTTCACACTTTTGCTTGGAAGTCACGGATACAGGCTCCGCCATGCCTGCCGAAACCGCTGAGCAATTGTTTAAATCACATGTCACCTCTAAAAATGGCTTGGGAGTTGGCTTGTATCACGCTGCGCAACAAGCAAAGCAGGCAGGATATGAATTAAGCTTAGTGGATAACATGGATGGTGAAGTGCGATTCAGGCTGGAAATGCTTAAGGTTGAACAAGCCCTTTAGCTCGATTAAATTAATGCAAATTTAATCGAAATTTCCATCGAGAGAAAATCACTGCCCTGCGAGCCTTTATTTACAAGGCTCGCAGGGCAGCACCAATAATGTTGTATTGAAAACAGTCTTAAAAAAGCATTCAGGGCAACAAAAGTTGCCCTGAATGCTTTTAAACTAAATGCTTTAAAACTATTTTTGTATTGCTAGAAAATGAATTGTTGGCAAATCTGTATGTATATTCGCCTGATTTACAACTATCGCAAGCCTTGAATGTAATCCGCGACTGCTGCCATTTCAGCATCTGTCATTTTAGTAGCAATTGTCATCATCATCGGCGCATTAGCACGTTCGCCCGTACGTAAAGTTCTTAATTGCGCCAACGTATAGTCAGCATGCTGACCGCCAAGACGTGGGAATTGTTTTGGTATCCCTGCACCGGTGGCGCCATGACAAGCTGCACAGGCGGGTACGTTGGTCGCTGCAATACCGCCACGATAGATTTTTTCTCCTAGCGAACCCGTGCCATTCGTTTTAGCTTGGCCTAATTTAAGATTTTGTTTTGCAAAATAAGCGGCCAACCCTTTCATATCATCATCGCTAAGCCCTGCCGCCATGCCCGACATCACCGCGTTAGCGCGTTTGCCTGATTTGAATTCAGTCAGTTGCTTTTGTAGATATTCAGGGTGCTGACTCGCTAATTTTGGGTTGAGTGTAATCGCACTATTCCCATCGGCGCCGTGACATGCTGAGCATACGGTCATGACAGTCGCTTCCGCTTTTTCTATTGGCGCAGCTACTTCAGCCGCTTGCGCAGAAACGCTTAACACACCACTAAACATAACTATTACTAGATGACGAAATTGCATTACCGCTCCTAAAACTTAAATTATTCAAAGAATTGCTTAACATTTTAGCTAAAAAGCCCCTTTCGTGATAGCATTTTTAATCGTTATTATCATACCCGATCGTTGATAGTCCTAAACGACGCTTAAATAGAATTGAATTAAAATGCCATTGTTTCAAAATGCTAGCTTTTTTATATCCGCCCATCACTTGCGCGATTTACCTCCTGCGAGTGGTATTGAGGTTGCGTTTGCGGGCCGTTCCAATGCTGGCAAATCCAGTGCGCTCAACACGCTAGCCAATCATAATCGCTTAGCCTTTGTCAGCAAGCAACCTGGCCGTACGCAGTTGATCAACTTTTTTACACTTGGCAATGATCGACATTTAGTTGATTTACCAGGCTATGGCTATGCCAAAGTACCTGAAGCCATGCGCGCGCACTGGCAAAATGTACTCGCGCGTTATTTAGGCGAACGCTCAAGCTTAGGCGGCTTGGTACTCGTCATGGACAGCCGCCATCCGCTCACCCCACTAGACCGCCAAATGTTAGATTGGTTTTGCCCAAGTGGCAAACCAGTGCATGTTTTATTAACCAAGTCTGATAAATTATCGCGCGGTGAAGCCTCGCTTACGCTCAATAAAGTACGTAAAGAACTGATTGAGACATGGGGCAATCATTATCATAGCGAATGCACCATACAGTTATTTTCTAGCTTGAAGAAACTTGGAGTTGAGGAAGCAGAAAAAGTGATTGGAAAATGGTTATTTACTGATAAGGAAAAAGAAAGTTTGAAATAATGACGACTATTACCTCACGGCTCACCGTCGTACGGCTGTCAACTATCGGCGCTTAAACACCATATCCCAAACCCCATGCCCCAATTTTAGGCCGCGATTTTCAAACTTGGTGAGCGGCCTGTAACTCGGTTTTTCAGCATAATTTTCTGCTGTATTTTGTAATTGCGCTTCTGCATTTAATACATCTAACACCCATTCGGCATATTCTTGCCAATCTGTCGCCACGTGCAAATAACCGCCAACCTTTAATTTGCGACAAAGCAATTTCACAAACTCGTCCTGTATCAACCTGCGTTTGTGATGACGGGCTTTATGCCAAGGGTCAGGAAAGAAAATATGCACACCGTCTAGGCTGGCATCTGCGAGCATATTTTGCAATACCTCTACGACATCACGCTGAATAATGCGAATATTAGTGAGTTCAGTCTCTTCTATCAACTTTAACAATGCACCGACGCCTGGTGTATGGACTTCTACGGCGAGAAAATCACATTCCGGCAAAATTTGAGCGATTTTTGCGGTGGTTTCCCCCATACCAAAACCGATTTCTAAGATTTTTTTGCTGGGCTGACCATTCAAATCAGTGCGATTAAATTTTGCATTTAAATCGATAGTTTCTGGCGAATAATCAATGCCAAACTTAGGCAGGCCGATTGCTAAGGCGTGTGCCTGCCCTTTTGTCACACGACCTTGGCGTAATACAAAGCTGCGGATGCGGCGGTTCTTTAATGCTTCTTTATCTGCATCAAAGTCTGCATTTAAAATGGGAGATTCTTCGATTCGGCTTAATTTTGTCATAGCGCGCATTATATCAATGCCAACAAGTTAAAGTGAGTAAGATTTATCGCCTGAAACAAAACCTATCAAAGGTTCGTCTATATTTTTGCTAAAAGCAATCACCTTAAATAAATCGCCCATTTCTGCGGGAGATAATAATTTTTGAGCGGCGGCGGCAAGCGGTGCATAGTGCGCCATATCATGCGGTGACACCTGCGACATCACTTCTAAAATTCCACAATTCATTAAAAACTGTGCTTGACTGCAAAAACCACTTAATTCCAAACCATTATTCACGCCTGCATGAGCAATACTGGTGAAATCGACATGTGCCGTGATGTCTTGCAACCCAATGTTTATCAGCGGATCAGTATGTGCATAGTGTTGGTAATGGCACATCAGCGTGCCCTGATTGCGCTGCGGATGATAATACTCGCGTGCAGAAAAGCCGTAATCAATCATCAAGATTGCGCCTTGTTGTAGCGTATTCGCTAGACTTGCAATCAGGCCGCTGGCTGCTGGGCAAACTTCGGCAATGTAACCTTTGGGTAAGTTGAGCTTGGTGACAACGTCTATCAAGCCTGGCTCACTCAAGATTTTATCTTGCCAAGCCAATCCTTCTCCTTCAATCACTATGCCACACTCATATTTGCCGTCATCTTTAACATGCACAATATGCACTGGAATCGCATCCAGTACTTCGTTACCTATAATTAGGCCCTTAAAATTTATTGGCATAACTGTGAGCCATTCCACACGTTGCAATAAATCTTGAGATAATTTTTTCTGCAAAGTTTCTAGCTGTACTTGGCGCAAGTGGTCACTTACTTCTAGGAGAAAATACTTGGCTGGAACAGCGTTTGACTCTGCCAAAGTTAACAACATATCAGCTGACAATTTACCTGTGCCTGCACCCAACTCAAGAATATTGCCATGCGTGATGCGTAAAATTTGGGCAACTTGATTTGAGATTGTTTGCGCAAACAATGGCGAAATTTCTGGGGCTGTAACAAAATCCCCTCCACCTTTTTTGCTATCGCCAAACTTTTGGCTACCCGCGTTGTAATAACCTAAACCAGGAGCATAAAGTACCAAATGCATAAATTCCGCAAAATTTATCCAACCTTTTTGCGCATTAATGGTCTTTTGAATCAGTGAGACTAATTGTTGGCTATGTTTTTGGGCTTCAACTGAAGGTGTAGGCAGTGTACTCATAGAGTTAGATTATAATAGCTAACCAATATGATTGGACCAAGCATGGATTCAAACAACATAAATAAAGTGGTACTCATTACAGGTGGTGCAAAACGCGTCGGCGCAGCTATTTGCCGTTATTTGCATGCCGATGGCTTCAATCTGATGATTCATTATAGAAGCTCAATCAATGAAGCGCGCGCTTTGCAGGCAGAGCTTAGTTTACAGCGCCAAAATTCGGTGGCGATTATTCAAGGTGACTTATTGAATATTGCCAGCTTACCCAATTTAATTAGCGAAACCGTCAACCACTTTGGCCGGTTAGATGTGCTCATCAATAATGCCTCTACCTATTACGCCACTGAAATAGGCGATATTGATGAAGCAAAATGGCAAGATTTAATGGGTAGTAATTTGAAAGCGCCGCTATTTTTATCGCAAGCTGCCGCGCCAGAACTTCGCAAAAATCACGGCTGCATTGTGAATATTACTGATATGCATGTAGAACGTCCAAAAAAGGGCTATATCGTTTACAGTGTAGCTAAGGCAGGTTTAGTGACACTAACTAAATCATTAGCGCATGAATTAAGCCCTGAAGTGCGCGTAAATGCGGTAGCGCCTGGACCTGTGCAATGGCCTGAAAACAATCCGCAATTTGATGAAGTATACCGTCAACGCGTCATCAACCAAACTTTGCTTAAACGGGTAGGCGAGGCCGAAGACGTTGCAAAAGCCGTTAAATTTTTAGTTGCGGATGCACCATTTATTACGGGGCATGTGTTGGCTGTGGATGGCGGACGCTCATTAAATCTTTAAATTTGCAAAATACACTTAAAAGTTACCCATGATTAATCACTTACCAGCAAACCATTCCAATAACTTTATCAAACTGCGCAATAGCCTGATTAGCGCCACGGGCAAAGCCATTGGCGATTACAACATGATAGAAGAAGGTGATAGCGTGCTGGTGTGCATGAGCGGCGGTAAGGATTCTCACGCCATGTTGATGATATTGCTCGCATTGCAAGAGCGTGCCCCGATTAACTTCAAACTCATTGCCATGAATTTGGACCAAAAGCAGCCTAATTTCCCTGCGGATATTTTGCCTGCTTATTTTGAGAAGTTAGGCGTTGATTACCGCATTGTTGAGGCAGACACCTACTCGATTGTGAAAGAGAAAATACCTGAAGGCGCAACGACTTGCAGCCTTTGCTCACGTTTACGTAGAGGAATTATTTACACCACGGCAAAAAAGCTTGGCGCTAACAAAATCGCACTTGGCCACCATAGAGACGACATTGTTGAAACCTTATTTCTCAATATGTTTTTTGGCGCAAAATTAAAAGCCATGCCACCAAAATTATCCACTAATGACAAGCAAAATGTCGTGATTCGCCCACTGGCTTATTGCAGTGAAAAAGACATTGCCAGCTATGCGCGTCAAATGGAATTTCCAATCATTCCGTGTGATTTATGTGGCAGCCAAGAAAATCTACAACGTCAAAAAGTGAAAGACATGCTGCAAGCTTGGGAGCGCGAGCAGCCAGGACGTATCAATAATATCTTCCGCGCCATTGGTAACGTAGAACCTTCGCACTTGGCAGATTTTAATTTGTACGATTTTAAAGGCTTAAGCCAAGCCAAGCCTGAAGATGAAGATCCACTATTCGGCGATATTGCCAAAGAGGATAACGCGCTGAATATTGGCAATGTCAGCGAAACCAAGATTGAGTTTGTGCGAAAATAATTGCCGACTTTTATCGTGAAAACCGCCTGTAAAAAAACATGTTAAAAAACCTAATTTTAACCTAACTTTATTTCGATGCTCTGGAAGCCGCTAAATAGGCGGCTTCCAGAGGCATAAAAAATCCTCCGGTGTAAAACTGCATCATAAAAGCAGCTTTATCCAAGCTGCTTTCTAAGCTTATACGAAAGCGCATCTGGCAAGTAAGTAGCCAATATCATCAGGGCTGCTAACACCAAGTAAACCCAGCGTACTGAATAATCGGTCACAAACTTAGCCGCTGGTGTTTGTGATTGCACAAACTGAAAAAACTCAGGTTTATCTAAGCCTTCTACATATTGGCCTTTAATTTCTGCGGTCATTTCTTTCAAATGCTCTACATCTAATTTTGATAAATAACGATCAAACTCAGCATAAGCGACTGGCGGATCTGGGTCATCTAAGCTGGCATCGTTATACATAATGCCGCCGCCTGCGCTCTCTGCTGCGGCATCCGTGCCCCAATAGCCGACAAATTTATTGTTGGCGTTAAAGCGTTTAATGGGGGACGGCTCATGTCCGCCGATGCCGACAAATATCACGTTTTTGCCGATACGGACGTTGCTAATATCCAGCTTGTTAATGCCGTTGGCTTTGGGAGATTCGTCGCCATCGGTAAAAAACAGCATTTGAGCGGGGATATTTAAGTATTCAAAGGTCGCCTCAGCCGCTTTCACGCCAAAGGTCATGCGGCTATTGCCGCTCCACGCCATGCGCCATTGCAAGTGGTCTATGGAGTCGTTAATGATGTCAAAGTTTTTGCACACTTCTAGCGGCATAAATAACAAAGCCACGTTTTCTGCCGCAAAAATTCCCACGCTTACATAGGTGCCACACGGGGATGTTTGCACCACTTTTTTCATCATGTGTTGCGTGTAAACCAACCTGCTCACGGGCAAGTTATTTACTTTCATGTCTTCGGCATTCATGCTTTGCGAAACATCAGCCACCAACAAGTAGTTATGCACTTCTTGTTTGAGCGGAATTTGTGGCTTGATTAAAGCCAGTAATAAAAACAGCGAAGCTAAAGCCAGCAATGCTGTTTCGTAATTGTCTTTTAATAGGTTTAACAGCTTTTTCATGGCAAACCTTGCGGCAAATTACTAATCTCCATGCCTGATGGGTCTTGCGGCACGGTTTTGATATTACCTGGAATCACACCCAGCAATAAACTGAGGTTAAACTTTGCCGCGCGTGAGGTGGGGTCTAACTTTAAGGCTTGCTCGTAAGAGGCTTTAGCTTGCAGATAATCAAACTTGGCTTCTTCTTGAATAGCGCCATCTGCAGTGACCAAACGTTGCAAGCCTGAGCGAAATAAGTTGTTGCCAATGTTGTAATGAATTTGTGATTTTTGTACTTGGCTCACTTCAAAAGCTTGCTCACCTTTTTTGTTGGCAAATTCTAAAGTCTGCCCGAAGCCTTGCACGGCGTGTTTAAAGTTGCCCGTTTTACCTTGCTGGTATGCATCAGAAAACTTTTTATGAAAAGGGTAGCTTTCGTCATTGAACACTTCACCTGCTAGCAAAGCGCGGTTCACCTTACCAATTTTATTGGTTTGGTAGGCTTCATAAGCCGTGCCTGCCAAGCCCACGAGCAAGGCTACGATAAGCAGTTGATTCTTACGGTTGGCAGTTTTTTTCATTCATACGCCTTTCAATGCAATCATATCAATCATGAATCTTTAAGTTTTTAATCGCCAAAATCAGCAAGCCCAATACCAAAGCGATGATGATAAACACCCGCGAATAATCATACCCTGCGATGGTTTCGGTGTATTTAATGGCTTTTTTCTCGCGCGCGTTAATGTCGCTAATGGCAGACTGCAAGGTTTCTGGGTTGTCAGCCTCATAAGCCTTGTAGGTTAAGCCTAGTGCCTGAAAATATTTGTGCAGCACAATAGAGTTTGGAACACGTTCTTCAGCGTATTCTTCTTTTGAGTAAATACTCGGCTCGCCTGGCTCGCGCAACATAATCCAATAGATGCTGAGTTTTCGCTCTTTTAGACGTTTGCTGAGTAAAAATTTTACGCGTGGGCTGAGCTTGCCTGCGCCATCGGAAAGCAAAATAATCGCGCGTGAACCCGAGTTTTCAATGTTATCAAACAGCCCAATACCTTCGGTTAAGCCCGCACCAATGTTGGTTTGGTTAAGTGATGGGCTAGTGGCCGCCACAATCGCCGAGTGTATCGCATCGCGATTAGTGGTAATTTTAATGCCGTATAAAGCCGAGTTGGTAAAGCCCACCACGCCCATCATGTCGGCTGGGCGCGAATCAATAAATTGCGTAATGATGCGCCGCGCCGCGCCCGATTTAATTTCCGCCACATTGCCAGAGGAATCGCCCGCAAAAGGGTGATCCATACTCACACTGCGGTCTATCACCATCACCGTTTGTGCGCCTTTGCCCGTGCGTTGTACTTTTTCGTCGTGCCCACGCGGGTTGGCTAAAGCAATCACAATGCTTGCCAACAGCAACGATGTAATGACTTTAATCGCCAAGTTTAGCCTGTCTGAAAGCTTATCTTCAGGCATCATCTCCAGCCAAGTGTAAACCTTGCCTTGATGACCTTTAAGCCAAAATGGCAGCAGCGCGATGGGCAGTAGCAATAATGCCCAAGGGGTTAAAAAGTTCATTTATACGCCTCGCTCACAATCGCGCAACTGCTTACTCAAGCTTGCTAACTCTGCGATGATTTTTTGACTATCACGTGGCTCTA
>JBARQL010000182.1:0-19794 GCA_049643685.1 Methylotenera sp. | reverse complement strand
AACAATTTATTGTTAAGCCCAAAAATTTCGATTGAGCAAGCGGCCAACGTGGTGGATGACATGGTGGAGACTGCGCTGATGGAAGGTGACGTTGCGATGCATGCGCTCAACGGTAATCGTTCAAGTGATGCGCATTTCTTACATCCTTTGAATGTCACTGTGCTTTCACTCATGATGGCCAAATCGATTGAAATGTCAAAAGAAGATGCCCGTTTATTAGGCATGGCCGCCATTTTTCATGACATTGGTAAAAGCGAAATCTCTGGTAAAGTTTTATTGAAAAAAGATCCGCTCACCAAGCAAGAACAGTCTCACTATGAGCAGCATTCAGAGATTGGTGCACGTATGGCGAAAGAGGTTGGCCTGCCCGCGCGTATTGGGAAAATCATCTTACAACACCATGTGCATGCGGATGACTCTGGCTACCCGAAACGCATTAAGCCAGAACAATGTGACCCCTTGGCGAAGATCATCGCGCTGGTCAATTGGTATGACAACCTATGCAACCCTAACAATTTTGTGGCCGCTAAAACCCCTTACCAGGCCTTAGCGCACATGTATGCAACCCAGCGCGCTAAATTTGATGAGAGTCTACTTAAACACTTCATCAAATCGCTGGGGATTTATCCTCCTGGGAGTATCGTCCAGTTATCAACTGGCGTTTACGCTATAGTGATTTCTGTGAATCCGAATAAACCGTTGCGGCCATACGTCATGCTGCATGATCCGCTCGCTGACCGAGATGCACCGAAGTTACTGGATTTACGTGAGGAACCGGGCATCAGCATCAGCAATTGCTTACGTGCTAACCAATTGCCTGAAGATGCACTTGCCTACTTAAACCCACGCAAAAGAATCAGCTATTTTTTGGATGCGGATCTCGCCAATAACGAGAATCCTTAAAGTTTAAGGCTGCATAAATTGAATCAGTAAATTTACTGATTCGCCGAAGGATCCGTCACAAAGCCGATTTTAGTCAATCCCGTTTTTGCGGCGATTGACATCACTTGCGCTACTTTTTCATATTTAGAAGCACCATCCGCTTTAATGTGCAGCTCGGGTTGCGGCTCTTTTTTGGCTTCAATTTTAAAACGTGCTGCGAGTGACTCTTTTGGCACAAGCTCACCATTCCAATACAAACTGCCATCTTCACGAATCGCCAGTTCAACATGGTCTGGCTTGGTGATATTCGGGGTACTGGAGGCTTTAGGTAAATCAATTTTGACTGAATGCGTGAGTAGCGGCGCAGTGATAATAAAAATCACCAGCAATACCAGCATCACGTCTACCAATGGCACGACATTGATTTCAGCTTTTACCGCATGTTGCTGTGAGTTAAAGCTACCGAAACTCATGATGCGCTACTCACCGCTTTAAATTCAGGCCTAACTTCAGACTTTGCTTTCTCTTCAGCATTCCCCACAGTCAGCATCACAAATAAATCGTGCGCGAACGCATCTAGCTTTGCCAGCCACATGCGGTTACGACGATTGAAAGCGTTATAGGCAAATACCGCAGGAATCGCCACCGCCAAACCAATCGCCGTCATAATCAAGGCCTCACCCACGGGACCCGCTACTTTGTCTAGCGTACCTTGGCCACTCAGACCAATGTTCACCAATGCATGATAAATCGCCCACACCGTGCCGAATAAACCCACATAAGGTGAGGCAGAACCTGCTGAAGCTAAAATAGTTAAACCGTTTTCACTACGCGCCGATTCTTGGTCCATGCCGTTGCGAATCGCACGTGTCATAAATTCTGACAGTCCGCCCGCGGCCGCTAATTTTTGACCCCCATAGCTACCGGCATTTTTCATTGCCGCTAAGCCTTCTGCCGCCAAGTTAGCAAACGCATTATCTGGTTTACTTTTTTGCAAATTAGCGCTTAACTGATGCACTGAATCATGCTGCCAGAACTGTGCTAAAAAGGCTTTCGCACGCCTTGCTTCTAGCCAATTGGCAAAACTTTTAGTAAAAATCAAATACCAACTGGCGATAGAAAGCATCAACAAGAAAAACAAAACCACCTTGCCGACCGTATCTACATTCGCAATAAAATTTGCAAAGCCTAACTGCTGAACTGCTGCTTGTGCCATCTCAATTTCCCTCTAAAATAAAATCAAATGTTTGCAACGCTACTGCACGCACCGGCTTGCCATCTCGGGTTGCTGCTTGACACCGCCAATTTTTTACAGCGGCCATCCCTGCGTTATCTAGCCGCGTATGACCAGAACTTTCAACCACTTTCACCGAAGTGATATGCCCAGACTCGTCTAACTCCAGGCGTAATTTAACAGAACCCTGTTCGCCCGTACGACGCGAAGCTGGTGGGTAATTTGGTTCAGATTTTTGTGAGCACTCTAGCATATCACCTGTTAACTGAACTGGGACCGCAGGTTTTGACGGCGGTGCTTCGGCCACTGGTTCAGGCTCAGGTTGTGGAGCCTCTTTAATCGGCTCGGGTAGGGGCGGGGCAACCGGTTCAGCTGTCGTAACCACTGGTGCCTCTGCCACCAGTACCGGCGCAGGGATAGGCTTAGGCCGTTCAATTGGTTTCTTAATCAATTTAACTTCTTTAGGTGGCGGTGGTTTTGGCGGCTCAGGTGGCGGAGGCGCTTCTTTTTTAGGCGGATTAATTAAATTCACCATCAAAGTAATGGCTTCCTGGGGCGGTGGAATCAATTTATAACTCATCGCCGCATAAAGCAACACGCCGTGAATAGCCAGCACAAACAGCAAGCCTACCCACTTACTTAATTGATTTTCTGATACTTCAAAATTCATTCCCTAGAAACCCTTAATTTGGAAAATTTATGCCCTTTACTGCGTCACACTTAACCTCATAAAGGGGTACTCATAACAATCAAACTACATTTATAAAATGTTAACTCGGGTAGCTTACTGAGGTTTCTAGGCGTAAAACTCAATTTTTACCTGACTTATTTCACAAAAAAATAGCGCAAACCAGAATATATCACAAGCTTGACTTTAGCTAAAATGATAATGCTTCACCATCAACATGCATTACTATGTCCACCGGAAATTAGTCTTTAAATTCGCGTTAATGTTCCCGAGCAAAAAATACTGCCCTGGAAGCCTTGTAAATAAAGGCTTCCAGGGCATGCTCTACAAAGATGTTCTGAAAACTGCATTTAAATGACAAAATATTACTGAAGTCAATAAGCCTCAATGCCATCATTATTTTCAATCATTTATGTATCGGCTCAACTCAATCTTTAATGTTTAACCGTACAAATGGCACCGATGAATGAAGTATTTTTTTCCGCAACCAGCCATTTATTGAACGGCTGAGCAAAGTGAGCTGATTTACTGTCAGCGTTTAATTGCGCAAAACTGAGTGTTTTTATGCTGATGCCATGCTGAGGTGCTGAGTTAGTCCACGCAAACACGATGCTGTCTTTGGTTGCCGCCATTTGAGGCACACCGGCATCGCGGCCGCCACTCATATTGACGATTTGCACTACGGGTTCATCATGACCATCCGCATAAATCACTTTTACATATAAATTGGCTATTTTCTGTTCCGCATTTGGCGCCCCTAACCAAGACACCACCGCACTATTGTCATCACGCCAAATTACCCCTATTCGACCCAGTGGAGCGGATTGATCAATCTCGATTGGCGCACCAAAAGTTGCACCGCCATCTTTTGAAAATGCTGCACGGACCCTTGGATGCTCGCCTTCTGCTGTAAACCAGCTCGCCACTACTTGGTTACCGCGCGCACTGATGGATGGTCCATTGACGGGACAACCTTCAATTTTCCATCCCTCCGCACCCAGTGGCTGAGGTGATGTCCATTTTCCATCACGCAATAAAGCGACTTGATTATCTCGTATTTCTGAATCAGTGCGCCCTCGCCAAGCGGCCACCGGCCCTTGGGGCGTAACCGCAACTGATGTCGAGCAACAAGTACATGTATTGCTATCTAACACCTGCTCAGCCGTCATTGAGCCATCGCGGTTGATATGCGTGTAACGCAGATTAAAATTGCCTGACTTTTCTGGATGCTTAGTTTTATCTTCTTTTTTGACGTGCTCCCGACCATCCAGCCAAATAATGCCAGCGGCATTCGCATCAGCAAATATCGTGGCGAAACCATGTTCTGCGGCTGTTCCATCGCGATGTGGGTGACCAATCTCTCGCCAAGTTGCACCTGCATCGTTTGAAATCGCCAGCGCAACATCATAGTCATAAGTCTTTCCACCCGATTGTTTCGCCAACCAGTGCGCCACCCAAAATTTTTCATCAATCGCGACTACTGAAGGATAGTCTGCCCAATTAACAAACCAATTTGCACCTTGCGCGGCTTCACCAAGCTTCACCCAGCGTCCGTTATGCAATACGCCATACTTCAGCGCATGGCCTTCACCTTTAGGCTCTACCCAACTCATTAGCACATCACCGTTAGGTAGCGTACGCAAACGTGGTAATCGACTACCAGCCTTACCAGGGGACTCAATCGCCTCCGAATGACCCGTAGGTGAGGTATCTTTAAGCCCAGCGCTGCAAGACATGCCTAGTAGGCATAACAACACGACACATAGTCTATAGTGCACTTAAAACTCCGCTTGCCAGCCAAACTCATAAGATCTGGGCGCCCCTAAATAGAACATTTGATCTCCTGTCACCGAAGCAGCGTAGACTTCATCGGTTAAGTTACGAACGCGTGCTGTCAATGTTCCATACTTAGGTAATTTGTATGAGGCAAACGCACCAAATAATGTATACGAAGCATCACCAAAGGTATTAGCAACATCGCCATAACGTGAAGATACATAGCGCACATCTGCACCTGCTTGTAGCATAGGGGTAATATTATAAGTGAGCCATGCGTTAGCGATACTCGTTGGAGTATTAGTAGGCGTATTGCCTACTTGAGAAATCGCCTTACCACCGACCACTTGTGTGAACTTATCATATTGTGCGTCTACGAGTGAATAATTACCCTGTAGCGTTAAATCATCAGTTACTTTCATAGAAGCTACGAGTTCTAACCCTCGTGAAGACTGCTGACCCACTGGAATTGTCGTCCCTGTGTTATTGGGGTCTGGGGTCGCTAAATTTTTACGTATGATTTTATAGGCTGCAATTGTTGCCGAACCGCGTCCCTCAAGAAAATCAAACTTGCTGCCAATTTCAATTTGCTTTCCTGTGGTTAAATCAAAATCTCTAACTTGCGTAAAAGCAGCCGTTGTCAAAATACCTGCTGGGGGGTCTGCCGCGGTACTATATTGAACATAAGCATTAGCCGATGGCGTGAAATCATAAATTAAACCCACCCTACCTGTGGTTGGAGTATATTTTCTATCAAAATAGGCTGGATTTGTCGCACTTGCTGCCTGATGGTTTTTAACAGATAAATCAATTTTATCATGACGCAAGCCAGTAACTAACGATAACTGATTGGTGAATTTGTTTCTGTTCTCAAGAAAGAATGCCAACGTTTCTACTCGATTAGTCCGTTGCGGATTAAAGCCTCGCACCATGCCTGGAATGTCAAAAAACTTCTCTGTCGTAAAATTGTAGGGGTTCACCGTGCTGACATTAATCGTTAATGAACGCGGGTAACGTGTTTGCCTATTTACATTGTAGTCAAAACCAGCCGCCCAATCTGACTTCATACCAGCTAATTCTGTCTTGTGCGTTAATTCAAAGCGATCGCCATCCACTTCTTGGTCATGTCTTTGTAAGAATGGTGAAGACCTGACTACCGCAGTATTTGTCGCATTATATTTATACACCTCTACGTTGCGATAATCACGCAGTGCGTCGTAATGATAAAAAGTATTCCGAATTGAGGTCGTGTCATTCAATTTGAAATCTAAAATTGAGCGTCCCCATTTTACGGTTTGTTCATAAACACCGTCGGCTGAATTGTAGTTTTTAAAACGTGTTCCATCAGCAATCTTTCCATTTCCGACAATAGCACCGACAGCTGGCCTTAATAAAGGCGTTCCCCAATAAACACGATCATCTTGCTCGTTTTGATATTCAAGCGCCAGGGTGTGGGAAAGATTTGGCGTAATGTCAGTGAGTAAGGAGAAGGCGCCTGACCATGCTTCACGCTCATTTCCATCCACATACCCGCTGGAATCCGAACGGTGAATATCTGCTCGAATATAATTCTTAACACCAACGTCGTCACCTAGCTGACGATTTAGACCAAATGAAAGCTGTGAAGTATCAAATGAGCCGTAACTTGCGCGCGCTTGCGTAAAATCACCTGAGCGACTTGCTAGCTTAGTTATATTGTTAATTGACCCGCCTACCGCACCCGCACCAAACAAGAAAGTTGATGGGCCACCGACTACTTCAACGCGATCATAAATCCAGCTATCGACAGGTCTTGCAGCAATCGCATCATACTGCACCGTTATGCCATTGAACATTTGTGTTAGTGAAGATGAGCCAAAACCACGGTAAGTCACAGATCCCGCTGAGCCTGGCGGCGATGCAGCTAACACACCGGGCACGCTTTTTAAAATTTCCTGCGTGTTGGTTGCGCCGCGCTGCTCGATTAAATTTCGGTCAACAATCGTCACTGAAGCTGGCGTTTCTCTAGGAGTTAAGTCAAGACGACTACCCGCAGTGGATGGTGTATCAAGCAATAATGACGAGCTAATCGCTTCGGCACGAATTTGCATTGATTCAAGCTGCGTAGCGGCAGCTTCTGTCACATCTACTTGCGCCTGTTCTGGCACCTTATCAGCCGCCACTTCTTCTGCCATCAACATCCCGCTGTTACAAGCCAAAAACACTGCTAATGCTATTTTTTTCATGCGCTTCATCCCTGATCAATATTGAAGTTATTGTTATACTGCGCGATTGTAGTGATAAATAACGTTAAGCGGAATGTGGCATATTGTCGCGCGACAATATGTCGCAGGGCAAAATGACTGTGAAAGCTTTATAATGCTGCTGATGAATTACTTAACGAATCCGAATCACTTTGCGCCATCACCCACCTAACTTATTGAGTGCCACTCGCCAAAACATGCAACGTTTAATCATGTTGCGTGGTGTTGTGATGTTGTGCCTAGTCTTAGTGATAGTGAGCTTAAGGCAGGCGTCTATTCCGCTGCATGTGATGCCGCTCACCGCTGGGCTTGTCCTTTTAGGCTTTTTAAGTGCCGTGGCTTGGTGGCGGTTGCATATTTCTACCCAAACTACACAAAGCGAACTTTTACTGCAGTTACTGGGCGATATTGCTGTTTTCTCGCTCATTTTTTATTTTAGCGGCGGCTATAGCAACCCCTTTATCTGGATGTTTTTATTGCCGATTACTGTAGCTGCAGTGGCGCTGCGTGCGGTTTATGCTTGGTTGGTGGCCGCTATAAGCATTACAAGTTATACGCTATTGATGTTCTATCACATCCCACTTTCTCATTTACACATGCACATGCATGGCGACACGCAATTAGATATTCATTTGGTGGGCATGTGGATGGGGTTTGTGATTAGCGCAATCATCGTGGCGATTTTTATTTCGCGCATCGGGCAAAATTTACGAGATTACGATAAAAGAATGGCTGAAGTTCGTGAAAAATCACTAGAAAGTGAGCGGATGTTAGCCTTAGGTACGCTGGCAGCTAGTGCTGCACATGAACTGGGCACACCACTTGCCACCATGGCAATTGTAAGCAAAGAACTCTCGCAAGCGCTTGGAAACCAACCGGAAATATTGGCACAGCTTGATATCATGCGCACCCAAATTGTCCGATGCAAAGAAATACTCTCTAGCATCACTCAAAATGCTGGTAAAACCCGTGCTGATGCTGGACAAGGCATATTGTTACGCGATTTTTTAGAAGAAGCGATACAGCGCTGGCGTGATACGAGACCGTCTACCGAACTGATCGTCACCATCGCTAATAACCACATTAACCCGATGATTTTTTCTGATAGAACTCTCACGCAAGCCATTCAAAACTTGCTGGATAATGCTGCGGACGAATTTTCTGAGCGCGTACTTTTGAATGCCGATTGGGATGAAAAATTGCTTAACATTCAGATTCGTGACTTTGGCAAAGGGCTGTCGAAAGCAGTCAAACAGCAACTTGGCACCCCTTTTTTCAGTTCCAAAAATGAAGAAGGCATGGGGCTAGGCGTGTTTTTAACGCAAACTACTTTAGCGAGATACGATGGTAAGTTAACCCTTACCAACCACCCTGAAGGTGGCGTATTATCTGTTGTCTATTTACCTTTGGCAAAATTGAAAGTTTCAAAATGAGTGCAATACATCCCACAGAATCAGCCACTGAAAAGCCTAGCTTACTTATAGTTGATGACGATGAAGCTTTTTTGGGTGTGCTGGCAAGTGCTATGCGCAAACGTGGGTTTGCGGTAATCACAGCGAATAGCGCAGAAAGCGCCTTTGAAAAAGCCAAAATTGATGCGCCTGAGTTTGCAGTGGTTGATCTCAAAATGTCTGGCAATTCAGGCTTGGTACTTGTAAGACAACTCGCAGGCCTAAATGCTGGCACACGGATTGTGGTGCTCACCGGATTTGCCAGTGTTGCCACCGCAGTTGAGGCTATCAAGTTAGGTGCCACACATTACTTGGCCAAACCTGTTGATGCCGATGAGATAGTAGCTGCCTTCGGCAAACAAACAGGTGATGCCAACATGGAACTCATTTCAAACCCGCTCACGATTGACCGCTTAGAATGGGAACATTTACAGCGTGTGCTGGCCGAAAATGATGGTAATGTATCGGCCACTGCGCGCAGCCTAAACATGCATCGACGTACATTACAACGCAAATTAGGTAAAAACCCGATTAAACTTTAAGTTTTTTGTACCAATGACACTCCGATTTTATAAGACATAAATCTCTTGAAAAGTCGTATGTAGGAGCGGTCCTTGACCGCGAATTGCCAAAGGATTCAGCATTGCTTTCGCGGTCAAGGACCGCTCCTACAAATGGTGCATTTTAGGTTAAAATAGCCACCTTAAATTCTCTAAAAATCAGGATAAACCATGGCCGCAGGCAGCTTACTCGCACTTTTAGATGACATCGCCACGATCTTGGATGACGTTTCTGTCATGACCAAAGTGGCTGCAAAAAAAACTGCTGGCGTGCTGGGTGATGATTTGGCGCTGAATGCACAGCAAGTGGCGGGGGTCAATGCTGAGCGCGAATTGCCCGTGGTGTGGGCGGTTGCTAAAGGCTCATTTATTAACAAGCTCATTTTAGTGCCTGTTGCGCTGGCGATTAGTTATTTTGTTCCATGGCTGATTACCCCGCTTTTAATGATAGGCGGCGCGTATTTATGCTTTGAAGGCGCAGAAAAGTTAGCCCATAAATTTTTGCATAGCAAACAAGAAGATGCTGCACACGAAAAAGCATTAACCCAAGCCGTGGCCGACCCGAATGTAGATTTAGTGGCGCTGGAAAAAGACAAAATTAAAGGCGCCATTCGCACCGACTTTATATTATCGGCTGAAATTATCGTCATTTCGCTAGGCACAGTAGCCACGGCGACTTTTACCAAGCAAGTCACCGTCGTTTCGCTTATCGCTGTCGTCATGACCGTTGGCGTATATGGCCTAGTGGCGGGCATTGTTAAGTTGGATGACTTGGGCCTTTATATGATGCTGCGAAAAGGCAAAAGTTTTACCAAGCAATTCATCCGCAAAATCGGCAATTTACTACTCAACGCCACGCCTTATTTAATGCGCCTTTTAAGCATTGCCGGCACGGCTGCCATGTTTTTAGTGGGTGGCAGTATTATTGGGCATGGTATTCCCGCTTTGCATCATCTTGCCGAGCCATTAAAAGAAATTTCGTTTATTTTTCCGATGTTATTAGATGCCGTAGTTGGGCTTTTAGTAGGTGCGATTTGTGTGGTGGTTTTTACTTTAGTCAGTAAATTTCTGCCTAAAAAATCACATTAAATTGATTGCAAAAACGCTTATTTTTTAGCTAAATTTAGCACCACATTGTTTGACATCCTCTGCAGGCCAATGGTAGTGCGGCTCCCAGGGGCATAAAAAATCCTCGGGCGGATTTTAAACTTGAAAAACCGTTTATTTACACGTTAATTGTTAGCGTAAGCTCAAGCATATTACCCACTAAAATTTTTTCTTTTTTGCGCACTTCGGCTTTAATCGGCAAGATGTAAGATTTGGTTTTTGCATAGGGGAACATAGAAGTTTCCCACGTGGTTTTTCCAACGGTCACTTGCACACGCACCGCACCCCAGCCGCGCCTTTTGCCGTGCAAATTTTCGTTAAAAAATTTAATTTCCTCAGATTTATCTTGCGGCAAAGTCACAAAGTGCCAGCTGACTTGATTTTCTGCCTGCCAGAGCCAACATTCGCCTGAAAATGTAAAGCTTAAATCAACCATTACTCGTCATCACTAAAGCGCTGTTCAAGAAAAGGGTCTGCCTCGTTATGATAGCCGCGCACTTCCCAAAACCCTGGTTTATCGAATCCGTGCAGTTCAATGGCTTTGAGCCATTTTGCGCCTTTCCAGGCGTAGCGTTTTGGCACCACCATGCGCGCTGGGCCACCGTGATCTTTAGTTAAAGTCTGTCCCAACACACTGTGCGCAATCAACACATCGTCATCCAGCAACGCTTCGATCGGTAAATTGGTGGTGTAGCCATCATAACTGTGCATGGTGGCAAATTTGGCTGTACTCAGGGGTTTTGCCAACGCCAATACATCACGTACGCGCACACCTTGCCAATCCATATCAAGCTGGCTCCAACGTGTGACGCAATGAAAATCTGAAATATCGGTAATCTGTGGCAGGGCTTTATAAGCCGCCCAGTCTAGGTTCAATTCATGCTCGACTAGGCCAAACACGCGTAATTTCCACTCCACCGTGCCTATCCACGGCTTGATGCCTAGGTCTAAAATGGGAAAATTATTGACTTGCTTTTGCCCCGCTGGAACACGCGCATTTTCGCTCGCTTTACTTGGCGATGCGCCACGTTTTGCAATCGCGATTTTGCCTTCAATGAGTTTTTTCCAATCCGGCATATCGACCCCCAATTTAAGGCGGTTATGTTTGCGGCTTCTTAAAACTGTCTAACATGAGCAAACCCACACCCACCACAATCGCGCTATCGGCCACGTTAAACGCAGGCCAATAGTGTTGCTGGTAATGGAAATTTAAAAAATCCACCACATAGCCCAGCGTCACACGGTCATACAAATTTCCAATCGCGCCACCCAGCACTAAGGCAAGCCCCCAGCAAAAAAGTTTCTCTGTCACGTGTTTGCGAATCAGATAGGTCATCACAACAATCGCGACAACGGAAATTGCGGCAAAAAACCACTTTTGCCAACCGCCCGCATCATTCAGAAAACCAAAAGCAGAGCCTTCATTGTGATAATGCACCAAGTCAAAAAATGACGTCAAAGGCAATTGCTCGCCATAAGCAAAAGCGCGTTGTATCAAGTGCTTGGTATACAGGTCAAGCAAGGTAACAATAGCGCTAATGCTAAACCACTTATGCATATTGACGTGCCTCACCTGAACCAAATAAATTGCCCACACAACGTCCGCAGATAAGTGGGTGTGCAGCATCTACCCCTACATCAGCGCGATAATGCCAGCAACGGTCACATTTTTGGTGTGCGCTCGGTTTAACCAGAATTTTCTGCTCTGCTTCGTTCGCCACCTTATACACTTTGGCGGAGGATGTAATGGTCACAAAACGCAGGTCGTCTTCTAAGCGAGATAAGGCATTAAAGTTTTCGCCAGTCGCATAAAATTCCAACTCAGCTTGCAGTGAAGAACCCACTAAATTTTGCGCACGCAACACTTCAATTTCTTTAGCCGCTAACGCCCGAGCGGAAATCACTGCCTGCCAAGCCAGTATCTGTGCGGCTTCCAGACCATGTGCTGGAATGTTGTACCAAATTTCCTCAAAAACAGACTGATTTTCACCCAAGTTTAGCGTGTGCCAAATCTCATCGGCGGTAAAACTTAAAATCGGCGCGATTAAGCGCATAAAGGTATGCGTAATATGGTGCAGTGCACTTTGTGCAGCACGGCGTGCGGGTGAATTTTCACTTGCGGTATAAAGCCTATCTTTCAAAATATCTAAGTAAAAACTGCCCAAATCTTCTGAACAAAAAGCCACTAACTTTTGCACCGCTAAGTGAAACTCATAACGTGAATAATCCGCCAACACTTGCACTTGCAGTTGCTGCGTTAAATACAGCGCGTAACGGTCGATTTCTAGCCATTCGTTCACTGGCAAACAATCTTTGTTCGCATCAAAATCTGCTAAATTCGCCAATAAAAATTTCATGGTGTTACGCAATTTTCGATAACTATCCGCCACACGTTTTAAAATTTCGTCTGAAATCGTCAGTTCACCTGAGTAATCTGTGCTTGCCACCCACAAACGCAAAATATCCGCACCGTAAGTATCCATCACTTTTTGCGGCGCAACCACGTTACCTTTCGATTTACTCATTTTGTGGCCAGAACCATCCACCACAAAACCGTGTGTCAACAAAGCATTGTATGGCGCGCGACCATCAATTGCACAGCCTGTTAATAAGCTAGATTGAAACCAGCCACGATGCTGATCTGAGCCTTCAAGATACAAATCGGCGGGATAAGCCAATTCAGGACGACGTTTCAACACTGCCGCATGCGTTGCGCCTGAATCAAACCACACATCTAGGGTATAAGTCACTCTTTTGTAATCAGCCGCATTTATAGCAGCATGCTGTGCTAAAAAAGCTGCGCCATCTAGGCTAAACCAAGCTTCCACGCCACGCGCTTCTACAAGCAACGCTGCCGCTTCAAGCAACTCAGCAGTTTGTGGATGCGGGTCACCAGTTTCTTTATGCACAAAAAACGGCATCGGCACGCCCCAGTTGCGCTGGCGAGAAACACACCAGTCTGGACGATTTTTAATCATCGCCTCCAAACGCGCACGACCCCAAGCTGGGAAAAATTCTGTTGCATCTACGGCTTTATTCGCATACTCGCGCAAGCTAATGCCTACAGCGTCTTGCTCATACATACCAATAAACCATTGGTGCGTAGCCAGTTGCATCAATGGTGTTTTATGTCGCCAGCAATGCGGGAAGCTATGATTTAATCGCGCGCTGGCTAGCAGCGTACCGTTTTCTTGCATTTTAGCCAAAATCACTTTATTAGCTTCTTGACGATTTAAACCACGAATAGCTTCAAACTCCACCAACTCACTATTAAAGAATTTTCCATCACCACCCATCAACACGCGCGGTTTCTCGTTAGGAAAGTTAGCACGCATCACCAACCAGTCATCGTTACCATGAGCGGCAGCGGTATGGACTAAGCCCGTACCTGCATCAGTTGTCACGTGGTCACCACAGATAACTGGTACAAAACGATGATCAAATGGATGCAACAAACTTATACCTTTTAAATCAGAACCCTTACAAGTTTTGACTTTAAGGTAATCGTTAAGACCATACCTAGGAATGGTCTTTAGGAGTAACTCTTGAGCAATTACAAGTAGACCTTTAGCTGTATGCACCAATGCATAAGTCAATTCAGGATTTACAGAAACTGCTTGGTTAGCAGGTAAAGTCCAAGGTGTAGTAGTCCAAATTACGAAGCTTATTTTTAGCTCAAATTGGACTCCATCTGGAGCATTTCCTGAAGAAATAAGTTCTTGATTATGTTTTACATAGTCATTTTCCAAATCTTCCTGACTGCTATACCCGAAGACATTTGCCACCGCTGAAAAGTCCACTGCGCTAAACCCAACATCAATCGCTGGCGAATTCACATCCTCATATTCCACCTCTGCTTCAGCCAACGCCGAACCGCAATCTACGCACCAATGCACAGGTTTGCTACCTTGGTACAAATAACCATTTTTTTGAATATCACCCAAAGCACGCATGATGTCGGCTTCGGTTTTAAAATCCATGGTCAAATATGGATTATCCCAATCACCCAACACACCCAATCGAATGAAGTCTTTCTTTTGTTTTTCCACTTGTTCTGCGGCATAGGCACGACATAGTTCGCGAAATTTCGCAGGGTCAATATTTTTACCGTGATTTTTTTCCACCACCAATTCAATCGGCAAACCGTGGCAATCCCAACCTGGAACATAAGGAGCATCGAAACCATCCATGGTTTTGGCTTTAATGATGATGTCTTTTAAGATTTTATTAACGGCGTGACCGATATGAATATCGCCATTGGCGTATGGAGGCCCGTCGTGAAGAATGAATTTGGTTTTGCCTTTACGAGAGGCACGAATGCGCTCGTAAAGCTTTTTATCTGTCCATGCTTTTAACCACGCTGGCTCACGCTTGGCTAGATCGCCACGCATGGGGAAGGTGGTTTCAGGTAGGTTAAGCTTGTATTTACTTACTTCTTCGGTCATTTGATATCTCTAGTCAATCTCAATCGTTATTCCGATGTTAAAAAATTCTCTCGCAACTTTTATATCAGCCGCAATTTGCGCTTTTAGCGCGTCTAATCCATCAAACTTCATTTCATCGCGGATTTTGTTCAAAAATTCCACATGCACATGCTTACCATATAAATCACCATTAAAATCCAGCACATGTACTTCTAACGATAATTTTGGAATGCCTGCAATGGTTGGGCGCACGCCCAAATTGGCCACTGCATTTAAACCGTCCAATTTTACCGCATAAACGCCTGTTAAAGCTGGCCGTTCGTGACGCATGTGTACATTGGCAGTGGGAAAACCCAACTGTCGGCCACGTTTTGCACCATGCACGACTTTACCGCTGATGCTATACGGGCGGCCAAGCAAAGTGCTGGCTTGCGTCAAATCGCCCATTGCTAGCGCATGACGTACGCGCGTACTTGAAACCCGCTCTGGCCCTTGCATCACCTGTGGCAGTGAAATAAAATCAAAGCCATTCTCTTGGAAATCAACCACTGAACCTGCGCGTTTTGCGCCAAACTTAAAATCTTCACCCACCAAAATGGTGTTGGCGTTCAGTTTTATACGTAAAATCTCACGCATAAAATCTTGGGCAGATATTTTTGAAAATGCAAGATTGAACGCGCAAACAAACACTTTCGCCACTCCCGCTTGCTCAAACTGCTCGAGCTTTTCACGCAAAGTGGAAAGTCTCGCAGGTGCAGCTTGAGGCGTAAAAAATTCACGTGGATGTGGCTCAAAAGTCATCACCGCCGGTGTGAGGTTTTTCGCTTGTGCAACTTCTACCAACCGCGCCAACAATGCCTGATGCCCCAAGTGCATACCATCAAAGTTACCAATGGCTAAAGCTAATGCTGTGCTTGCTTGCGTTGAGCAGGTTTGAATTGGGCTGATTTGAATTGGATAGTGCCTAAAAACCTGCATTAGCGCGTTACTCTACGTACAAAATCTTTAGGTCTAAAGCCTAACAAAAATAAAGTGGCAAAATAGCTAACGCCGCCCAACACCACCAAACCGCCTAAGTAGGCAATACGCTGCACCACACCGTATTTCAACCATGCACTGGCTTCACCCATGGCAAAATACAGCACTAACCCCATCACGCATAATGCCGCTGCCAATTTTAGCAAAAACACTAGCCAGCCTGCTTGCGGTTGATAGACATTTGATTTGCGCAAAAAATAATACAACAATGAGGCATTGGCGCACGCGCCCAAGCCAATCGACAATGCTAGCCCCGCATGACGTAAATCGAGCGCAAATACAAAAAGCAAGTTCATCAACTGGGTTAATACCAGTGTAAATATGCCAATTTTCACGGGGGTTTTTATGTCTTGTCGCGCATAAAACCCTGGGGCCAAAATCTTCACTAAAATCAAGCCAAGTAAGCCCACGCTGTAAGCGATTAATGCCTGCTCTGTCATCGCCACATCAAGCGGCGTAAACTTGCCATAAAAAAACAATGCGCTTACTAACGGCGTGGCGAGTACCGCTAAAGCCACCGCTGCGGGCGCGGCGAGCATAAACGTGAGTCGCAGGCCCCAGTCTAACAGTTGCTTATATTCAGTTTCATCTTTGCTAGCAAATGCCTTAGATAAACTCGGCAACAAAATAGTGCCCAAGGCCACACCCAGTACGCCTGTGGGGAACTCCATTAATCGATCAGCATAGTAAAGCCAGCTCACGCTCCCTGTTTTTAAGAATGAAGCAAAAATCGTATTTAAGATCAGTGAAATTTGCGCAATAGAAACCCCTAACACCGCAGGGCCCATTAACTTTAGCACGCGCCATACGCCTTCATCGTGCGTAAAATCGATTCGGGGCAATAAGCCAATTTGCTTTAAGAATGGCACTTGAAACGCCAACTGCAATACGCCACCCACAAACACCGCCCAGGCTAACACTTTAATCGGCTCATCAAAATGATCGGCAAAAAACAACACTGCCGCAATCATCGCCACATTGAGCCACACAGGCGTAAAGGCTGGAATGCTGAACTTGTTGTATGTGTTCAGCACGCCACCTGCCATCGATACTAGTGAAATAAAGAAAATATAAGGGAAAGTAATGCGGAGTAACTCAATAGTCAGTTGCATTTTCGTCGCATCAGCCTTGAAGCCTGGGGCGATAAGCATCACAATAAAAGGCGCAGCTAACATGCCCAGCAAAGTGACCGCAATAAGAATCAAGCCTAACCAGGTTCCCACTCGGCTGACTAAAGCGTGTGTTTCATCGAAACTGCGCTGGCTTTTGTATTCACCCAAAATCGGTACAAAAGCTTGGCTAAATGCACCTTCTGCAGAAATACGTCGCAACAAATTAGGGATTTTGAAGGCGACAATAAACGCATCGCTCAGCATACTTGCCCCAAAGGCGCGTGCAATGAGTGTATCACGCACAAAACCCAATATGCGAGATACAAACGTCATGCTGCCGACTTTGGCGAGTACTTTAAGTAAATTCATTCAATATTGCTTTGGTGTTAAAATGGTCACTTATTTTAACATGCCGACAGCGCAATTTTTTGCCGAGTCATTGCCGCATAAATGCCGTATAAATTTTAGTGAATAAAGATGATTAGTTGTTGCCAAAAGATTGAAAAAACAGTAATATGCGCGGTTTAGTAGTTTACTTCCGTTAAGCATTAGGACAAAGAATACATGGCAAATACCGCACAAGCACGCAAACGCGCGCGTCAATCCGTAAAAGTAAACGCACACAACGCAGCGTTGCGCTCCACTTTGCGTACTGCAATTAAAAAAGTAATTAAAGCCGTTGAAACTGGTGACAAAGCCGTTGCAATGGCCGCTTACCAAGAAAACGTAAGTGTGATTGACCGCATCGCTGACAAAAAAATCATTCACAAAAACAAGGCTGCACGTCATAAAAGCCGCTTAACAGCCGCAATTAAAGCGCTGACAACAACCGGCCCAGTAATGTTAACTAAAAAAGCGGCGCCTAAGGCTAAGGCAGCAAAAGCTGCACCAAAAGCGGAAGCTAAGCCAAAAGCTGCTGTACCAAAAAAGGCCGCTGCTCCTAAAAAAGCAAAAGCTGAGTAATTAGGTATTAAATAAAAAAGCCCCGCCTAAAGCAATTTAGGCGGGGCTTTTTATTGCATTTTAATTATATATAATCTTCTGGTAATTGCGGCAAAGTAATGTTTTGAATTTCCCAAGCAACTTTATGCGTCACCCATATCTCTTCTTCTGGTGCAAATACTGCTGGTTGATCAAATGATGCAATTGTGACGTCTATCATATGAGGTGCCTCCAATTGCTGATAAGTCAAAGACGTACCACATTTTTTACAAAAAGTTCGTAAAACCCCTAAAGATGACTCATAAGATGCTGGCATTTCATTCGTGAGAATAAAATTCTCAGCTTGCACAACCGCCCAAGCGACGCGAGTAGCTCCCGTCGCCTTTCTACAGGTATGACAATGGCAGATAATGCTGCGAACAGGTTTTTTTAACGACCGAAAACGCACTGCACCACAGAGACAACCACCTTCTTGAGTTTTATAAATTATGCTCATTCAAATATAATGAAGTGTGACAATTACTCACCAATATGCAACTCACTACGCGCAACTAACGCTGCGTTAAGCACCTTTTTCGCATCCTGACCTATCACCGTAAAATGCCCCATTTTTCGACCTTTACGTGGCTCATGCTTGCCATAAAGATGTAACTTTAAATTAGCATGGCTGTAAGCCTTATTCCATGCGGGTTCCATGGCATCGTTTTTTACTCCTGTAAACCAGCTGTCGCCTAAAATGTTAACCATCACGGCATTGCTGTGCAAACTAGCATCGCCCAAGGGCAAGCCAGTTAAGACACGGACTTGTTGCTCAAATTGATTGGTGACACATGCATCGATCGTATAATGGCCTGAGTTATGTGGGCGCGGTGCGATTTCATTCACGAGTAATTGATTATTGACGACAAAAAACTCTACGCCCAACACGCCAACATAATTTAGTTTTTCCGCCAGTTTTTTAGCAAGTTCGCGCGCATTGGCTTTTAGCACTTCACTGCAACGTGCTGGCGCAATACTAATATCTAAAATTCCATTTAAATGACTATTTTCTGCAGTGGGGAAAGCCTCAATATGGCCTGCTGCATCACGCGCCAACACCACTGAAACTTCTAAATCCAGAGGTAACATCTGCTCAAGCACACACACTTCTTGTTTAAATGAAGTGAAAGCAAGCTGAGCTTCAGCCTGATTTTTAACACGCGCCTGACCTTTACCATCATAACCAAAACGCGCCACTTTTAAAATGCCAGGGTATAGTGGGCTGGTGTCCACCGGTAAATCTGCCGCTTTGTTGACCACTGCAAAAGGGGCAACGGGCAAACCGGCTTCTTTGATAAAGGTTTTTTCTAGCACACGGTTTTGTGCAATGGCGACGCTTTCGCCACTGGGGCGTACCGTCGTAGTAAGTGCTAACTTCTCAAGCGTTGTAGCGGGCACATTTTCGAATTCTGTAGTTACGGCAGCACAAGTTTTTGCCATATGTTCTAGCGCTGCATCATCATCAAAATTCGCACACAAATGCACATCTGCAATTTTGCCGGCAGGACTATTTTGGTCAGGATCCAACACCGTGACTTGATAGCCCATTTCATGGGCGGCAATCACAAAAAAACGGCCTAATTGGCCGCCACCTAACATACCCAGCATTGCCGGTGGCGGAATCAAAGTCGACATCACAGTAGGCTTCATGGCTGATCGCTTAACTCCATAACATGTACTTTATCAGATTGCTTTTTGCGGAACTCTAATAATTTCTGGGCTAAATTTGCATCATGATTCGCCAACATGGATACGGCGAATAAGGCAGCGTTGGCTGCGCCTGCATCACCAATCGCAAAGGTTGCAACGGGGATCCCTTTAGGCATTTGCACGATAGAAAGCAACGAATCTTGCCCTTGTAGGTGTTTGGAAGGTACTGGCACGCCAAGTACTGGCAGCGTGGTTTTCGCTGCAACCATGCCAGGCAGATGGGCGGCACCGCCTGCACCTGCAATAATGACCTGATAGCCTTGTTTAACCGCACTTTCAGCAAACTGGAACATTAAGTCAGGAGTGCGGTGGGCAGAAACAACTTTTGCTTCATAAGCCACACCAAAATCAGCCAGTATTTGCGCGGCATTTTTCATCACAGGCCAATCACTGTCTGAGCCCATAATAATGGCGACGATTGGTTTACTGTCGACGAGTGGTTTAATATTTTCCATACTTTTCCCCGCAATCATTCATACATTTTTATATTAGAACAAGACTATCACGATGAATCAGTTCCACTTCATCTATGTAACCTAAAATTGCCTCTATTTCATGGCTGGCTTTTTGTTTAATCCTCGCAGCCTC
>JBARQL010000181.1:0-2691 GCA_049643685.1 Methylotenera sp. | reverse complement strand
GGTACACCATGGCAGAAGTTATTACTAAACAATTCACCCCTTATCAGCCAAAGGCTGATGAGCAATACATGAGCAAACCACAGCTGAATCATTTTCGTAAGATCTTAAACAGCTGGAAAGAAGAACTCAGTCAAGAGATGGATCGCACGGTACACACCATGCAAGATGAAGTCACCATGTTTGCCGACCCTAACGACCGCGCCAGCCAAGAATCTGACATGACCTTAGAGCTTCGCAACCGCGATCGCGAACGTAAACTTATCAAAAAAATCGACGAAACTTTACGCGACATTGATGAAGGTGACTACGGCTATTGCCAAGGTTGCGGCATTGAAATTGGCCTCAAGCGCTTAGAAGCAAGACCGACCGCATCACTTTGTATAGACTGCAAAACACTGGATGAAATGCGTGAAAAGCAGGTTGCTAAGTAATATTTAGCGACTTGCTTTCGGCGTAGGCCAACTCGCGAAGCGATGTTAAGCAAAGTGGCCGAAGCCAAAAACAGTTTGCTAAGCAATTAGTCACTTTCTTCCAAAAAATTGCCCGATTTTTTTTCGGGCTTTTTTATTGTCTGCCTACAAGTGAAAACCTTCAGCTACTTTTTATAAAAAATTACTACTTAAATCCGCCGAGAGAAATTCATTGCCCTGCAAGCCTTTATTTACGGGGCTTGCGGAGCAGTGGTTGGAAAGGTCATGCATTGCTGCATCAAAATACATCATTTATCTGCACTTTTATACAAGATTTTCCCAACAAAAAGCCCGCTTATGCGGGCTTTTTGTTTACCTACTTTTAAACGCTATAATTATTCGTCAGCTTCCGCTTCTGATTTAGCTTCAGCGGCAGGCGCGTCAATCAAGGCTTTCATGCTTAAACGCACGCGGCCTTTTTCGTCCGCTTCTACCACTTTCACTTTCACAATATCGCCTTCTTTTAAGAAATCTCCTACCGCATTGACGCGTTGGTGTGCGATTTGTGAAATGTGCAGCAAGCCATCTTTACCCGGAATTAGTGACACGATCGCACCAAAATCAAGTAATTTAAGCACAGTACCTTCATACACATTACCAATTTCAACTTCTGCCGTGATTTCTGCAATGCGACGTTGCGCTTCAGCACCTTGCTCTGAACTGGTGCAGGCGATTTTCACGGTACCGTCTTCGGTAATATCAATGCTGGTACCTGTTTCTTCAGTGAGGGCACGAATCACTGCGCCGCCCTTACCAATAACATCGCGGATTTTTTCAGGGTTGATTTTCATCACGATAATGCGTGGTGCAAAGGCTGACATTTCAGTATTTGCAGTGCTCATAGCTTGTTTCATTATGCCCAAAATATGCGCGCGACCTTCTTTAGCTTGCGCCAATGCCACTTGCATGATTTGTGAAGTGATGCCTGTGATTTTAATGTCCATTTGTAGCGCGGTAATACCGTCTTCTGTGCCAGCCACTTTAAAGTCCATATCGCCCAGATGATCTTCATCACCCAGAATATCCGTCAACACCGCAACGCGGTTGCCCTCTTTAATCAAACCCATCGCGATACCTGCTACGTGCGCTTTCATCGGCACGCCAGCATCCAACAAGGCTAAGCAGCCGCCACACACAGAAGCCATTGAGCTTGAACCGTTAGACTCTGTAATTTCAGACACTACACGCATGGTGTAATCGAAATCTGCTTGATCTGGCAACGCAGCCACTAATGAACGTTTTGCTAAGCGGCCATGACCGATTTCACGACGTTTTGGTGTGCCAACACGGCCAGTTTCACCCGTTGCGTATGGAGGCATGTTGTAATGCAACATAAAGCGGTCTTTAAACTCGCCCTGCAGCGCATCAATTACTTGCTCATCGCGGCCAGTACCGAGCGTTGCAACCACCAAAGCCTGCGTTTCACCACGTGTGAACAATGCTGAGCCATGGGTACGTGGCAACACACCAGTACGGATGCTGATTGGACGCACTGTACGTGTATCGCGGCCGTCAATACGAGGCTCACCATTTAAGATTTGGCTACGAACAGTTTTGGCTTCTAAATTAAAAATCTCATTTTTAATTTTATTCGCTTCTGTCGTTGAAGTTTCTTCAGTAATCAATTCGCCCAATACGCGATTGGTGATTTCTGATAACTTGGTTGAACGCGCACCTTTTGCTTTGATTTGGAATGCCGCATTAATATCAGCAGCAGCTAAACTGGCTACTTTTTCAATCAAAGCGGTATCTGGCTCTGGAGCAACCCAATCCCAAGCATCTTTACCAGCTTCAGCCGCTAATTCAGCAATCATTTTAATCACGGCCTGCATTTGCTCGTGACCATATACTACTGCGCCAAGCATAATTTCTTCTGACAACTCTTTAGCTTCAGACTCCACCATCATCACAGCGGTTTCTGTGGCAGCAACAACCAAGTCAAGCTCTGATTCTTCTAATTGCGCTTTAGTTGGGTTTAATACATATTCATCATTGATATAACCAACACGCGCAGCACCTAGTGGGCCGAAAAATGGAATGCCAGAGAGTGACATGGCGGCAGATGCACCAATAATTGCTGGAATATCCGCATCGATTTCAGGATCTGACGACAATACAGTTGCCACTACTTGCACTTCGTTATAGAACGCTTCTGGGAATAATGGACGTAATGGACGGTCGATTAAACGGCTTGTAAGTGTTTCTTTTTCTGAAGGACGGC
>JBARQL010000180.1:0-9704 GCA_049643685.1 Methylotenera sp. | reverse complement strand
GCCCGCATGAACCCAATAGAAGCGCTACGTTTTCAATAAAAAATCTGCGCTTTCAAGCATTAAAATAATGATTTTACATGCCTTAATATTCACCAACCCTTTTACGCTGCCCTGCAAGCCTTTATTTATAAGGCTCGCAGGGCATCAAAAAATCCTCGGGCGTTATTTGGGCTTTTAAGCACGATTTGTATGCTTAAATTTTAATCAGCAAAAATGCCCATTTCGAGCAAAATTAGACCATAAAAAAGCCCAACGTGTTAGCGCTGGGCTTTTCATTTATCTGCTAAGCAGATGAAAAAAATTACTCTTTAAAAGCACGTTTACGCTCGTGCTCCAGCAAATAGCGTTTACGGATACGAATAGTTTTTGGCGTAATTTCTACCAACTCGTCATCATCAATAAATTCTACGGCACTTTCTAACGTTAACGCGACTGGCGTGATCAAACGTACCGCTTCATCGGTACCAGATGAACGCACGTTGGTCAGTTGTTTACCTTTAATCGGGTTTACCACCAAATCGTTATCGCGGCTATGAATACCAATCACCATGCCTTCATACAGCTTGTCGCCCGGGCTTGAGAACATTTTTCCGCGATCTTGCAGTTTCCATAAGGCATAAGCCACTGCTTCACCTTGTTCAGCTGAAATCAACACGCCATTACGACGGCCTGGCATATCGGCTTTTACCGGTGCGTATTCATCAAAAATATGCGCCATTAAGCCTGTACCGCGCGTTAAGGTTAAAAATTCACCTTGAAAACCAATCAAACCGCGTGCAGGAATTCTGTACTCTAAACGCGTACGGCCGTTGCCGTCAGACTCCATATTTTGCATTTCACCACGGCGGCGACCCAGTTCTTCCATCACCGCACCTTGGTTTTCATCTTCCAAATCTACCGTTAAAATTTCATACGGCTCACATTTTTCACCGTTGATTTCACGGAACACGACTTTTGGTTTGCCCACGGCCAACTCAAATCCTTCACGGCGCATATTTTCTAATAAGATTGTCAAATGCAATTCACCACGGCCAGAAACACGGAACACATCATTATCAGCCGTATCTTCAACACGCAACGCCACGTTAACTAATAATTCTTTAGTTAAGCGGTCACGAATTTGACGTGAAGTCACAAATTTACCTTCAGTACCCGCGAGCGGTGAAGTGTTCACCATAAAGTCCATCGTCAAAGTTGGCTCATCCACACCTAAATGCGGCAAACCAACCGGTTTATCACGGTCACAGATGGTAAAGCCAATACCAATATCATCCAAACCTGAAATAATGACAATATCACCCGCCTCGGCTTCTTCAACCGCCACACGCTCCAAGCCTTTAAAACCAAGCACTTGGTTAATTTTACCTGTAGCGATTTGCTTGTCTTCATTCATTACGGCAACGGCTTGGCCAGGTTTCACTTTACCGTTGGTAATACGGCCAATGCCTAAACGACCTGTGTAAGTTGAGTAGTCCAGCGCTGAAATCTGCATTTGTAGTGGCGCGCTACTGTCGCCCACGGGCGGTGATACATAGCTGATAATTGTTTCAAACAAAGCACGCATGTTATCGGTTTGCTTGTTCATGTCTAACATGGCATAACCATTAATGGCGGAGGCATACACAATCGGAAAGTCTAACTGTTCATCCGTTGCGCCTAAATTAGCAAATAAATCAAACGTTTGGTTAATCACCCAATCCGTACGCGCACCAGGACGGTCTACTTTATTGATGACCACAATTGGTTTTAAACCAAGTGCCAAAGCTTTTTTCGTTACAAAACGCGTTTGCGGCATTGGGCCTTCAACCGCATCAACCAACAGCACCACGCCATCCACCATGCCCAGCACACGCTCAACCTCGCCACCAAAGTCCGCGTGGCCCGGTGTATCCACAATATTGATGTGTGTGCCTTCATAAGTCAGGGCAGTGTTTTTAGCCAAAATGGTAATACCACGCTCTTTTTCAATATCGCCACTGTCCATCACACGCTCAGTTACCGCTTGGTGGGATGAAAAAGTACCTGCTTGTTGTAAAAGTTTATCCACCATGGTGGTTTTACCATGGTCAACGTGGGCGATGATTGCGACATTACGTAAATTGCGAGACATATATTTGTAGCCAGTTCATTGAAAGGCGGCGATTTTAACACATTAACCACAATAAACCTTTGACAATTTTAAATTTGTGCCTATAATGCGCACAACTTAAAACTTAAATGTAATTTATAGTTTTAGATTCATTGCCCTGACCCTCTGTCACTCGTGAACTTTTGAAGTGACTATTCTTTAGATTTGATTCCATTAAATCTATCTTTTACTGGTTAGCGGCTGTGCCCGTGCGCTGGTAAATAAAGCTTGAAGAATTTATTTTAAAGTCTTTAAAAATTGCTTTTTGCGTTATGTTTTTTTGCGTGGTGTCATTGATTTAACACAACTGCAAACTAGAATGCATTTACTCGCGCCCTTTATTATTGTTTTTTATAAAAACAGCTTTTGAAAGGGACTACTTTGTCTTTTGAATCATTAAATTTAAATCCTGCCATCCTTCGCGCTATTGAAGAGTCTGGTTACACCACCCCTACTGCCGTGCAAGCGCAGGCAATTCCTGTGGTATTAGAAGGCCACGACCTGATGGCCTCAGCCCAAACTGGTACAGGTAAAACCGCTGCATTTATGTTGCCAGCATTGAACTTGCTCGCAACCCCACACGAATCAAAAAGCCGTGGCCCACGCATTTTAGTGCTAACGCCAACCCGTGAACTCGCTGCGCAAGTCAATGAAGCTGCCCGTAAATACGGCAAACATATGCGCGCCCGTACGGTAAGCATTGTGGGTGGTATGCCATACCCACTGCAAAACAAATTATTATCACAACCGTTAGATATTTTAGTCGCCACCCCTGGCCGTTTATTAGACCACATGGAGCGCGGCCGCATTGATTTATCTCGCTTGCAAATGCTTATTTTAGATGAAGCAGACCGCATGCTGGATATGGGCTTTTTACCTGATGTTGAGCGTATCTGTGAGCAATTGACGCCTGAGCGCCAAACGTTGTTATTCTCAGCCACATTAGATGGTGACATTGCACGCATTGCTAAACAAATCTTGAAAAATCCAAAATCAATTCAAGTGGCGGCACAACGTGAAAAACATGCCAACATTGAGCAACGTTTGCACTATGTGGATGACATGACACACAAAAACAAATTGCTTGAGCATTTACTGATTGCACCTGAAGTGAATCAAGCGATTATTTTTACCAGCACTAAACGCCACGCTGATTTATTGGCAGAAGACTTATATGCTGCTGGTCACAAAACTGCCGCTTTACATGGCGATATGACTCAGGGTGCGCGTAACCGCACACTGACTAAATTACGTCAAGGCGATGTCAAAGTATTAGTCGCCACCGACGTTGCCGCGCGTGGTATTGATGTACATGGCATTAGCCACGTGATTAACTACGATTTGCCAAAATTTGCTGAAGATTATGTACATCGTATTGGCCGTACTGGCCGTGCGGGCAATACTGGTATTGCGATTTCATTCGCTTCAAACATGGACAGACACATTCTGCGAAAAATCGAACAATTCACTGGCAACCGTATGGAACCAGGCGTGGTTGAAGGTTTTGAGCCAAAACGCGCCATGAAAATGGATGGTCCAGGGAATGGCCGTGGTGATCGCGGTGATATCCGCCGTGACGCGCATAAACCAGGTGGTCGCGGTGGTTTTAAACCACGTGATGATCGTGGTGGCTTTAATAACCGTAACAGCGAACCACGTGGCGACCGTCCTAGTGGTTTTCAATCGCGCGATGGTGCTAGTTTTAGCCGTGACAACGAAAGCCGTGGTAACCGTGAAAGCGCTCCGCGTGAAGCCAATGGTAATTCAGCAGGCTATGCAAGTCGTACAGAAAGACCTTCTGGCGATCGTCCACGTAGTTTTGGTGACCGCAATGCTGGTGGTGACCGCTCAAATAGCGACCGCAACCGTAGCGAGCGTCCAAGCTTTGGCGACCGTGCTGGCTCAAGTGCTGGCGCGCCTAACCGTAGTTTTGGTGACGCAGCTGCATTCGGTAAAAAACCTTTTGCGCGTGATAACACAAGCGCTCCACGTGGCGATAGCAACCGTGATAGCCGTGGCAACCGCCCAGATGCAAACCGTGGCGACAACCGCGTGCTAAGCGCACGTTATGAAGGCCGCACAGATGCACCTCGCGGTGACCGCTCTGCAGCACCTGCTCGTCGTGAGCATGCTGATAGTCGTCCTGCTCGTAGCAACAGCGATTCACGTAGCTTCGGTAATGCAAACACGGGCGGTAGCGGTGCACCACGCCGTCCGCGTAGTTTTGCTTAAATAAATTAGGGGCTAGGGGCTGGGATTTAAGAGCTAATGATGTTTGTAATTTTAAGGTTGAAAATAGCTTTAAACTATTTTAACCATAAAACTTTCAAACTAATTTTAGCCCCTAACCCTTAAATCCTAGTCCCTAATAAACCTATAACGAAACAACACCCAATCAATGACAGAAACCGTAAATTTTGACACTCTCGAATTTAAAGATTTAGGCTTAGCGCCTGAACTCCTTAAAGCGCTCACCGATTCTGGTTACACCATACCCACGCCAATTCAATCACAGGCAATCCCTGTGGCCTTGGCTGGTGGTGATTTAATGGCAGGCGCGCAAACGGGCACAGGTAAAACTGCGGCATTTGCGCTACCCATACTACAAAAATTACTGCCACTTGCCAGCACCAGCACTTCTCCCGCAAAACATCCAGTGCGCGCACTCATTTTAGTGCCAACACGTGAACTGGCCATTCAAGTGGAAGCCAGCGTACGCGCCTATGCAAAACACACGCAATTACGCTCGCTGGTGGTCTTTGGCGGTGTGGATATTAAAACGCAGACCCCACATTTGAAAACTGGGGTTGAAGTGTTGGTCGCCACACCAGGTCGGCTGTTAGATCACATTGAGCAAAAGACTTTACAGCTGAATCAAGTACAAATGTTGGTGCTCGATGAAGCGGACAGAATGTTGGACATGGGCTTTATGCCTGACTTAAAACGCATTTTAGCGCTGCTACCAAAACAGCGCCAAAATTTAATGTTTTCGGCTACATTCTCCAATGAAATCAAAAAGTTATCTGACGAATTCTTAACAAATCCAAAATTAATCGAAGTCGCCCGCAGCAACGCTACCAATGACAATGTCACTCAACAAGTGTACCAAGTGGCGCAACGTGATAAAGAAGCCTTGCTCATTCAACTGCTGAAAGAAGCCAGCAGCAGCCAGGTGATTGTGTTTACCAAAACAAAAATCACTGCAAGCCGTTTAAGCAAAAGTTTAGCCAAAAGTGGCATTGCTGCCGATGCGATTCATGGTGACAAAACCCAAAAAGAACGTATCGAAGCATTAGATGCTTTTAAAGCCGGTAAAGTTATGGCCTTAGTGGCCACCGACGTGGCTGCAAGGGGCTTGGATATTAGCGAATTGCCAATGGTGATTAACTATGAAATCCCCAGCGCGCCAGAAGACTATGTACACCGCATCGGCCGTACAGGCCGCGCTGGCGCAAGTGGTATCGCCATTTCATTGGTCAGTGAAGAGGAAGAAAAATATTTATCAGAAATTGAAAAACTGATTAAAAAAAGCATCATCAAACTTACGGCTAATTTTGACAAATCTACCGCTAAAGTGTCTTCGGAGGCTGAAAAAGAGTCCAATCGTCACAGCAAGACAACCCGTACTAGTCATGACGGCGCGACAAAACGGATGCCGGTGAAAAAGAAAGCTAGCGACCCTTGGTTTGATAAACCTTACGAGGCTAGTAATCAAACACAAACGACCATCGCACGACCTAGCACAACCAGAAAATCTGCTGTTGCTGCACTGTTAGGCGGCCTAACTTCCAACAAGTAATCTGCGTCTTTGTTGGCACTGCTCTGGGAGCCTTGTAAATAAAGGCTCGCAGGGCAGCGATTTTTTGCCGTAATGAATAATGAGCTTTAGTTCATCTGTTCTACGGGCACGGCCTTTCACAATTTTCTTGCTGCTTTAGCTGTTTAGTAAATTGGGGATGCCCCTTGCGGGTATGCGGTTACACTCGGGGATATTTTAAACTTTTGAATGATTTGTTGCGCTTTGGTAGCGCAATTAAAACCAACCTCTTGCTAGCCTTGATTTCGCATAAAGTCAGCCACACCATACAACTGCTCAGCCAACTTGGTCATCAAGACTTCTTCATATTCTAATTGATGCATGGCTTTAATCATGCAATACATCCATTGGTCACGCGCGGATTCATCAATGGGGAATGGCAAATGACGTTTGCGTAACATCGGGTGACCGTAGCGCTCGATATACAGCTGCGGACCGCCCGTCCAACCCGTTAAGAACATAAATAATTTTTCACGTGCGGAAGTTAAATCCGGCTGATGCATGGCACGAATGGGGGCTGCTTTTGGATCGCTATCCATAATATCGTAAAAGGTTTCTACCAGTTGACGGATATTATCTATGCCATTTGCTTCACCACCTAACAAGTCGAAAAATGTGCTTTTACTACTGCCTACTTCTTCCATTTTATTGAGCATGATTTGCCTAACTTGATGGGCTTAGCGAGCAATCGGTTTAACTAGGCTAGCCGCCAATTTAGCGCGGTTTCTCGCTTCATCGGTATTTGCCCCTGTGGCCAACGCCACACCCATACGACGTTTCACAAACGATTCTGGCTTACCAAATAGGCGAAGGTCGCTACTTGGCACGGCTAAAGCCGCTTCTAGGCCTTCAAATGCTAAGTTTTTGCTATCATGCTGACCATAAATAACGGCACTCGCACCCGCTTCGCGCAAGCTCACATCTACGGGCAAACCTAAAATAGCGCGCGCATGTAAATCAAATTCACTAAAACGCTGGCTGCACATCGTCACCATGCCCGTATCATGCGGACGCGGGCTGACTTCACTGAACCAGACTTGATCGCCTTTAATAAACAACTCCACGCCAAATAACCCCAAGCCGCCTAAGCTATCCGTCACGGCTTTTGCAATACGTTTAGATTCTTGTAGCGCACCAGCCGTCATGGCCTGTGGTTGCCAGCTTTCAACGTAATCACCCTTTTCTTGCACATGGCCAATAGGCTCACAAAAATAGGTGTTGATTTCACCTTGCGCATTTCTTGCACGCACGGTGAGCAGCGTAATTTCATAATCAAAATTAATCTGCCCTTCTACTATGACCACGCCTTGGTTGACACGCCCGCCTTTGCCTGCGTATTCCCAAGCGGTTTTAACTTCGCCCGCATGCGTGATGCGAGATTGCCCTTTACCTGAAGATGACATAGTGGGCTTGATAAAGCATGGATAGCCAATGCCAGCATCGATTGCTGCTTGCAGTTCAACTTCGCTTCTTGCAAATGCATAAGGAGAAGTCGGCAATTGAAGCTCTTCTGCGGCTAACCTGCGTATGCCTTCACGATTCATCGTCAATTGCACCGCTTTGACGGTAGGAATCACGGTAGCAATGCCTGCCGCTTCAATATCTGCCAGTGTATTGGTGTTGAGCGCTTCAATTTCAGGAACGATTAAATGTGGTTTTTCTTTAGCCACTAAATCGCGCAACGCCTGATTATCCGTCATGTCAATGGTGTAGGCGCGATGAGCCACTTGATGGCCTGGAGCGTTTTCATAACGATCGACCGCAACCACTTCGACGCCTAAGCGTTGAAGTGCGATGATAACTTCTTTACCGAGTTCACCGCTACCAAGCAACATCACTCGGGTGGCATTGGGGCTTAAGGGAGTACCAATTTGCATGAGATTTTTCCGTTATTCAATGGACTAAATCATACCATGCAAGGCGATTGCCGTCATTTCTCAATCAGGCAAAACAGCAATAAAGTGTGGTTAAATAGTGAGAGAGGAGGTGAATTATTTGTGTGGGATTTGATGTTTATCCATGCGGTAGCGCATGGTCATACGAGTAATACCGAGCTTACGTGCGGCTTTTGATACATTGTTTTCTGATTCTGCCAATGCTATTAATAAAATATTTCTTTCAGCATCATTCAGTGATAATTGTGTGTTGGAATTTAAGCTTGTCTGCACATAGGCATGGTAATCCTTTAACGTATTGTTTGCAATGTTGCCAGCAGCCATGTCGCGCATCTGAGCTTCACTAGGATGCATAGGCAAGGCTAAATCAGTCGCCGCAATACGGCCTTGATGACTCAACAGCATTGCCCGGCTCACTTGATGCCTTAACTCACGCACATTGCCAGGCCACGGATACTGTTTGATTCTCTCAATAGCATCCGGTAAAAAAACTGGGCTTACCAACCCATAACGCCGTGATGTCAGTGCCGCAAAATGACGTGCCAGCAACATGGCATCCTCTTCCCTATCACGCAAGGGCGGCATATGAATGCTCATCACATTCAGCCGATAGAATAAGTCTTGTCTGAAACGCCCAGCCGTCGACATTTCGTGTAAATCACGATTGGTTGCCGCAACGAATCGCGCTGGCACTGCGCGCTCTTTTGTTGAACCAATTCTGCGCACCACACGGCGCTCAAGAACGTTTAATAACTTCGCCTGTAGAGCGAGTGGCAACTCACCAATTTCATCCAAAAAAAGCGTGCCGTCTTCGGCCGCCTCAATTAATCCTGGTCGCGTTGTTTGAGCGCCAGTAAACGCACCCTTCTCATGCCCAAACAGCTCGCTTTCTATCAATTCCGCAGGTAATGATGCACAATCAATATGCACAAATGGTTTATCTTTGTTGGCGCAAGATAAATGCAACAGACGTGCTGCGACATCTTTACCCGTACCTGTTTCACCGCCAATCAACACTGTCGGCGGCACCGTGTCACTAGAAACCAATTGGGCAATCCGTTGAATTTGCGCTTTCACACTTTGTATCGCTTGGCTCTCACCTAGCAATTCCACCCCTTCAGTGGCATGGGCATTGCGTTGGCGTGAGTAATCTAAACTGTTGCTTTGTAGGGCTGCTGCTTCCGCTTTTTGCACCGAAAGTAACAACTCTTCAAGATCAATCGGTTTTTTAAGGTAATCAACCGCCCCCAATTTAATGGCGTTGACCGCATCGCTCACATCCCCATGTGCAGTCATCACAATGACAGCCGCATTTTTAGCCACTAATTCCGCCAACAAATCCAACCCGTTGCCATCGGGCAAACGCATATCCAACAAGACCATATCAGGAGAAAACTGCTTAATAATGCTGCGCGCATCTTGCAGATTCTCAACATGCTCACACTCATAACCTGCTTTCTGCAAACGGCGCATGACCGCACGCGCAAACAACACCTCATCTTCTACAATCAAAACTTTTGATTGTTGGCTGATGATCGCTGAGGCGTTATTTTGTATGACGGGTGCTAATTGCAAAGTGCTTCCTAATTGTCTTAAAATTTATAGGGCGGCCTTAGACCGCTCCTATAAAAAATGCCGAAATAATCGGCATTTTATGCTACTTAATCTACGTCAATCGTTGCTGCGGATGCCTTCGGTTTGCCAAAATCATAACGCACGCCAATCCAACCAGCACGTGGTGCGCCTGGGGCTAAGAATAATTCTTTACTAGAATTAGCATCGGTGGCAAAGGTATTGCCTGCCCCCGTAAACGCATTCTCGCCTAACAGACCACTACTGTAATATTCATGGTCAAACACGTTGT
>JBARQL010000179.1:0-4583 GCA_049643685.1 Methylotenera sp. | reverse complement strand
TTTTTACCAGTGCTGACAGCAAGGTTAAAAGTCTCAATTTGCCGAATACGATTGATCTCAAATATTAAGCCAGCTACTGATGCCAGCGCAATGAGGATGAGTAAAATGGTGAGTTTTTTAACCGTCAACCACTTAAAAATAATGTTTAATTTCATGCTTTCGCACTCCATGTTTTTGCTTCTAAAAATTTAACACCCAACAATAATGCAATCATCAACGTGGCTAACCAGTAGCAAAGTTGCGTAAAATCACGCCCTGGGATTTTTTCCATATATTTAATGGGTTTTCGCTCTTTTTGGTCAATATCGGCCATTGCGGCTGCTAGCGTTTTTGGGTCTTCAGCCTCGTAAGCATGAAATGGGCTACGCAAGGTTTTAAAGTAATAGTAAAGCTCAACCTCCGAAGGCAAGGCCTCTTCGTAGTTTTGTTCATATTTCGTATCAAATATACTTACCCCTGCTGGCTGGCGTAGCACAATCCAATACAGGGAAAGATTATAGCGTTGCAGCCAGTCGCGCAGTTTTTGTTGTACTTCGGCACTGACGCGGCCAGCTCCGTCTGAAATCAAAATAATGGCGCGTGAGCCAGAATCTGGCACTTTTTCGAACAAGCCAACGGCACTGGTGAGGCCGCCGCCAATATTGGTTTGAAAAAGGGAATTACCTGCGGTGGCTCTAATGGCGGCCAAAATCGCTTCGCGGCTTTCTGTCAGTGGTAGCACGTACATGGCTGAATTACTAAACGTAATCAAGCCTATCATGTCGTTTTGGCGTTTGCTGACAAAGTCGGTCATTAATCTGGCTGCAGCGACAGATTTTGTTTCTCCAACGCGGCCCTCGGCGGTGCCGCCTGAAAAAGGGTCATCCATGCTCGCACTTCTATCAATGACCATGCCAATTTGTGCACCTACGCCGATACGCTCAATTTTTTGTTCTAGGCTATGCGGGCTTGCCAAGCCTAAAATAATGCAACATAAGGCAATGGCCGCTAAAATTTTGAGTAATAAGCCAATGAAATTGGATAGCGGGTCGGGCGGCAACATGGGCAGCCACGAATACATGCGCGTATGCGAGCGCTCAAGCACTATCGGCAACAACGCAAGCGGCAGCAACCACAACACTAAGGGGTGATTAAAGCTCATTTTGCGGTTGATTCTACAGGTAGGCCGCGTTCACAATCTCGTAACTGACGGCAGAATTTGAGTAACCATGGCTTGGGTTCAGCCAACGACGTTGACATTGCTGATTCAAAAAATACTTGGCGTGATAACCCGAAAAACTGCTCAATTTGCGATTGCATCGGTGCAAAAGCGGGTTTGGCTTGCGTGAATGCGACAATATTGTTGCCAAATAAGCTACCGCCCGCAGTATGGTTAAGCGATTGATGCACACGGGCTACTGCTTGCTGTAATCCTTCATTGGTATCAGGCATTTTGCGAATGTCACGATAGGCTTTAGCAAATGGCCCCCCCATTTTAGGCAGCCAAGTATAGGCACCAAACATATACAATAAACCGAGCAATGATAAGGCTAGTAGCCCGATGAGTAGTTTTACATGGCGTTTTTCGGGGCTGGAATCGAGTAATAAAGGCGGTACCAATGGGCTCATGTCTTCGGTTAATTTAATTTGCCCGAATAAAGAAAGCGGTGACACACGAAAGTCGAAGAACGGCAAGCGTAGCCGCACCACTTCTTGGTTTTGCGTATTGCGTACATGCAAAATTTCCCCCTTTAATGAGGCGTGTTTAACCGTTTTTCCAGTCGTAAATACTTGGTAACGCAGATTAAGCGTGTGTTGAACAGCATCAGAAAGCGATTTTTCATTTGCTTTAATGTCCACCAATTCAACGCCTGAAATTTGTCCTTTCCAACGGTGCTCATAGCCAACGATGGGTAGGGATTCTTTGACTAATTCATAAGGTTTTTTTATCGTGAAAACAATGGTTCTCTCTAGCGTATCACCTACCACAAAGCCCGCGTCACGCGTGGGGTTGGTTTCTTGTAAGGTGTAAAATTTTGGGTCTAAGTCTGGTAGTGGTTTTTCATCGGCAAGGGCTGGTTGCGCAGAGATGGCGAGTAGCCACACAAGCAGATATTTTAAAATGCTGTTTTTGAGTTTTTGTGGTTTCAATTTTTTTTTCAATATCATCATGTTAAGCGGCCACATATTGGTGAAAGTATTCAGATAATTGGTCTGCATCAAAGCGGTTTTCAACAAAAAACGGCTGCATGTCATAACGTAGAAACAGGTCTTCAATGGTTTTACGTCTATCGGTAAAGCTTTGTAGAATGCGGTCGCGATAGACTTTTCGTAAAAATAAAGTGCGTTTTGCACCCGTTTCAGGGTCGATCACACTGGTGATGCCGAACTCTGGCAAATCGCTATATTCTGACGTATCCCACAATACAATTGGCACAATGTGGTGACGCTGCATCAAGACTAAAGATTCTTCCAAGTCACTGATTGGCATATGAAAATCTGACACCATGAATATTAGCGACCGTTCGCGCGGCAATAATCTCACTGTTTCTACTACACCGCGGCTTCCCACTTCTGATGGAATATAGGTTCTTAGATTTTCGGCCATCTCAAGTGTGGTGTGCGGTCTGGCAGAAAGCGTACACAGCCAGTCTTCACGCACCACATCGTCAAACCCAATAAAGCCAACCAAATCGCGATTGCGAGTGACTGATTGTGCGACAGATTGTGCAATATCGGCGGCGACATCAATTTTTTTTCGTGTACTTCCGTTTTGAAGTGTATTGCCGTATTGCATTGAACCAGACATGTCACATAGCACAAATACAGGTGTGACACTTTTTTGGTTGAAAATGCGCACATGCACTTGTTCCATCGGGTCGCGAATGGTTTGGCGGATGTCGATACGACGCGGGTCAGGATAAGAGAGCAGGGTCGTATGGCCACGAAACTCCATGCCCATACCGCGCTGATTACTCTTATGCCGTCCAGGACGGCGTGAGCGTGAACGCCAGCCTATGTGGTAGGTAAATTCTTTGATGTGGTCTTGCATGGTTTAGTGGTCTTGCGTCGTTTGAAAGTGCAAGTGATTAAGGCGTAGCAATCGCGTTGATAATGCCGCTAAGCATGTCACGCGCAATTTCTGTGCGGCGCATTTCATACACAGGGCTAAATACCAAACGGTGTGCAACAGTGGAGTGAAACACCGCATGAATATCTTCTGGCAACACCGCAGTACGCTCGTTCAGCCAAGCATTGACGCGTGCTGCACGCAGCACCATGCCCATGCCGCGCGGGCTGGCCCCTGAAAGCACCAGTCGTTTCATATCAACGCCTGACACTTGAACGCCAAAATCTAAAGGCGCTTTGGTGGCGCGCCACAGATTTAACACATAGCTACGCAAGGTTGGGCTGGCGGTAATGCTATTTTGCAACCTAGCTGCAAAGCCATTGAGTTGGTCAAATTGTAAAATACTTTCAGGCACGTTGCCAACCAGCGCATCCACATCATGAAAGCGGGTATCAAATACGAGCGATTCCATAATGGCCGCATCTGTTGGTACTACAATCGGAATTTCCATCATAAAACGGTCACGCGCGGCTGATGGAATATCAAACGTTTCTTCTTTTTCCACTTGGTTACGGTCAGCAAACACCAACATGTGTGGGAAATAATGTTCTTTGTTAAACGCTGTCAATGTGCGTTCTGCCATCACACGTAACAACAGTGAATGCACTTGCGGGCGTGCGCGGTTAATCTCGTTAAAGAAAAAGATAGATAGATTTTCACCAGACATCAACAGCGGGCCAGCGCTCACGTGCGGTTTGCCATCTTCACCCAAATACGTGTGATACACCAAATCGTTAGGCATGAGGTCAATAGTGCCCTCAATACGCTGATAACCACCGCCGATACCGCGTGTAAATGCGCGTAGTAGCGTAGTTTTACCCACGCCCACATCACCTTCAAGCAACACATGACCACGCGCAAAAATTGAAGTGGTAATCAAACGAATCGGCGATTGTTGGCCCACCACCACTTTGTTTACTTCAGACTCTAATGTCAGTGCATGGTTGCGCCAATCGGCTAGTTGCGTATCGCTCATTTAAGGGTTTCCAAACTATGTGTGATGAAGGTTAAATTGTTAAAGCTTTGTAACAGAATAGAATGATTGTAAATGAATTGCTATCACCCGTGTAGGGTCCAGTTTTTGTTTTTATGTTGAGTTAAGTATCAATATAAACCAAATCTTGTAAAAAATATACTGGCCTGTATAGCTTATTGAAAATATTTTTAATTAACAAAAAACGTCAAAAATAGCCTGTTTTTAAGCCCATCTTATTTCGATGCTCTGCAAGCCCTCTAGAATTCGGCTTGCAGAGGTGTTTTTTTCGCTCGGGTGATTTTAGCTTTAACTGAGTGCTGACATTAGTGTATCAATAATGGTGTTGGCGGCTTGTGGGTCTGCATTGTTTTTGCTGTAAACACGTAACCCATACATGCCGACGATGAGTAATTTGGCTAAATCTTCAGGGTTTTTATTGGCGGATATTGCACCTTGTTGTTGCGCTAGTTTGAGTACTTGCGCAAAGCCTGCTTCAAG
>JBARQL010000178.1:0-4721 GCA_049643685.1 Methylotenera sp. | reverse complement strand
TACGTTTGTTTTTTTCATCTCGTACGCGTAAGCCGTAGGCTACATTTTCGTAAATCGTTTTAGGAAACGGATTCGGTTTTTGAAACACCATGCTAATGCGCATGCGCACTTCAATCGGGTCAACGCCGTGTTCTAAAATATTCGTGTTATCAGGATGCATCACAATTTGACCTTGGTATTTGTTACCAGGATACAAATCATGCATGCGATTAAAACAGCGTAAAAATGTCGATTTTCCGCAACCTGAAGGCCCGATCAGCGCGGTGACTTTATTCTCCCGTAATGGCATATTGATGCTTTTTAAGGCTTGGTTGCCGTTACTGTAAAAGAAATTCAAATCGCGTGCTTCGGCCTTAATGGGGGTTGTTACATTCATCATGTTAATTTCCTAATTTTAAATGGCTAGGCTAAATTCAATTTTCTAAGCAAGACAAGGCGCGAGTAAAAAATCTAGCGCACCATATATTCATAGGTAAGCGACGATTTTTGACGAGTAACGAAGTATTGCGACGAACATTGAAGATTAGCCAAGTCATTTTTACCATTTGATATTTTTACGAATCTTGTAGCGCAAGTAAATCGCCGTGCCATTCATTAACAATGTCACTAAGATAATAATCGCACCTGTCGCCGCCGCATTAATATGAAACGCGTGATCCGGGCGCGACAACCAGTTAAACATTTGAATCGGCAGCACGGTAAAGCTGGAGCTTAGCCATTCAAAATTAAGATAAGGGGCGACATCCGAAACAGGCGCAGGCGGTAAGAACGCAATAAACGTCAGCGCGCCAATCGTGATAATCGGTGCAGTTTCACCGATTGCGCGTGACATGCCAATAATCACACCCGTTAAAATACCGCCTTGCGAGTACTTCACTACATGGTCGCTCACCACTTGCCATTTGGTTGCCCCCACCGCATACGCTGCTTCACGAATCGCCACAGGAATGCCACGAATCGCTTCACGTGTTGACACAATCACAATCGGTAGAATTAATAAACCTAGTGTTAGCCCCGCCGTTAATATGCTTTGCCCTAAATCTAACCCGTACACAAACAGCCCAAGTGCGAGCAAGCCATAAATAATCGAAGGCACGCCAGCAAGGTTGGAAACGTTAATTTCAATCAGATCTGAAAACCAGTTTTTAGGCGCGTACTCTTCTAAATACAAACCCGCACCCACGCCCATCGGCACGGCTGTTAAAAAAGTCACCAGCATCACTAGCGCTGAACCCACCAAAGCAGACAGCAAGCCTGCTTCTCCTGCGCGGCGAGATGGAAAATCACTAAAAAACTTTAAGTTAAAACGTGGGTAACCATCCATCACCAAGTCAACAAATAAGGTGAGCAAAGTCAGTAAACCTAGCATTAGCGCCATTAAGCCGATCGCTGCAAAAAGGATGTCATTACGCTTATGGCGGCGAATCATCGCGCGTACGCTATCTAAGTTTTTTAATACAGAGGCTTTCGGTTGAGTCAGCATATTATCCATTTTTGACCTTTGAAAAAGCATTTATTGTGGATGAAGTACAAGGCGCACGGAGCGCAGAAACCGAGACAGTACAAAAGGTACGGCGAGGTTGCGAGCACCGCGCAACGCAGTAATTCGCCGCAAGAAATGCTTTTTCAAAGGTCAACATTAGTATTGCTCCCGATATTTTTTACGCACCACATGACCAATCAAGTTAAAGCCTAATGTCATGACAAACAACACCAAACCAGCCGCAAAAATACTTTGGTAGCCAATGCTGGCATGCGGCAAATCGCCCATTGCCACTTGCACAATATAAGCCGTAATGGTGGCAGCACCTTCCATTGGGTTAAAGGTAAGATTGGGTTGCTGACCAGCGGCCACCGCGACCACCATGGTTTCACCCACTGCGCGGGAAATCGCCAGAATATATGCCGCTACGATGCCAGAAGTCGCGGCGGGCGTAACAACTCTAAGCGCGGTTTGAAAGCGCGTTGCGCCCATGGCGTAAGAGCCTTCACGCATGCTCATCGGCACGGCGCGCATTGCATCTTCTGCCACTGAAGCAATATATGGAATAATCATCACACCCATTACCAAGCCAGCACTCAGCATATTAAAGCCCGGCAAATCAGGGTATAGCTTTTGTAAAAGCGGCGTAACAAACAATAAAGCAAAATAACCAAAGGCAATGGTGGGCACACCGACTAATAATTCTAAAATCGGCTTGGTAATTTCACGCGTTTTATGTGAGGCAAATTCTGAAAGATAAATCGCCCCTATCGTGCCCACAGGCACCGCCAGTGCTAGTGCGACGGCTGATGTGGTGAGCGTACCTGCCACTAACGGCATAATGCCGTAGTGCGCATCTTCAAACAGTGGCGTCCATTCTTTGCCAGTCAAAAACTCAACGAGCGAGACTGTTTTAAAAAAGCCGAAAGATTCATATAAAAGAATCGCCACAATAGCAAATGTGGTAAATACTGCAGAAAGCGCTGCGAGCATTAAAATAAGCTCAATCACGCGCTCTTTCAAGTTTCTACGTAGGTTTTTAGCCAAGCGTGGACTAATGGTAAGGCCTGAAGTATTGTTGAGCATAGTGGTAACAGTATTCATATAAAGACTTTTATGATTGTAACGTTATTAAGCGGTTAGATAAAAGGTCTTAATAAAAAAGGAGCGGTTTATACCGCCCCTTCTTTGCGTGCAAGACTTACTTAATTCTGCTAATTAAATCTTTAACTTTAATGCCCACTTCATTTTTACCACCAAAGCCTGTGCCTGGCTTCATGGCTTTAAAGTGCGCTTTCACCGCATCGTAATCTTCAGTTGGCAATGGAACGTATTTCACTTCAGCGACTAACTTAGGTGCGTTTTCTAAGTAGAAATTTACAAAGGCTTTTACTTCAGGTTTAAAGGCTGCTGCTGTCGCATTCACGTAGATAAACAATGGACGCGCTAACGGTTGATAAGTGCCGTCTTTAACTGCTTCAGGGGATGGCATTACCGCTGGTGAACCCGCTTTAGCTGAAATTGGAATCGCTCTTAATTTATCTTTATTTTCTTCATAATAGGCATAACCAAAGTAAGCCAAGCCACCAGGGTTACCACTTACACCTTGCACCAACACATTATCATCTTCAGATGGTGTGTAATCAGTACGGCTCGCTTTTGCTTTACCATTAATGGCTTCAGTAAAGTAATCAAATGTGCCAGAAGCGGTACCAGGGCCATACAAAGCCAAGGCTTTATCAGGGTAAGCTGCATTGACTTGCTTCCAGTTTTTAACGCCAGATTTTGGCTCCCACATTTTCTTTAGCTCATCAACACTAAGGCTTTTTACCCAATCATTTTTTGGATTGACCACCACTGTTAAAGCATCATAGGCAACGGCTAACTCAATGTATTGAATACCAGCTTCTTTACAAGCATCTATCTCTTTTTGCAAAATTGGGCGCGATGCATCTGAAATATCGGTCTCACCACGGCAGAATTTTTTAAAGCCACCGCCAGTACCAGATTCACCTACAGTCACTTTAACTTTTTGCACTTTTTGAAATTCTTCAGCCATCGCTTCGGTTATTGGATAAACCGTGCTTGAGCCGTCAATTTTAATCACTTTATCTGCAGCACTCGCATAACCACTGGCAAACGCTGTGGCGACAATAACTGCAATACCTAATTTTTTCTTCATCATATATATCTCCTTTTTTGATTACTATTCACTTACATTGCTGTGCATTCTAATGAGCAAATATGACAACTTTGTGACAAAAAATAAAAAAGCCATGCTAGTTTGCATGACTTTAAAGGCGTTATTTATTACGTCATTTAATTAAAAAAGATTAAGATTTACAGATCATCTTATTTCGATGCCCTACGAGCCTTTATTTACAAGGCTCGCAGGGCATATTTTTTCGCTCGTAGCGTTTTGGCGTGTTAAAAAGACTTGCTCTTAAACTATTCAGTAAAAAATATAGCTAACTTTCTGTGCGCATGTGCGGAAACAAAATCACATCACGAATGCTGGGTGAATCAGTAATAAGCATCACTAAACGGTCGATGCCGATACCGCAGCCGCCTGCCGGCGGCATGCCATATTCCAACGCACGAATAAAATCTGCATCGTAGAACATCGCTTCTGCATCACCCGCTTCTTTCGCCTTCATTTGTGCGTGGAAGCGTGCGGCTTGGTCTTCAGCATCGTTCAGTTCACTAAAGCCATTGGCCATTTCGCGGCCTGTAATAAACAGCTCAAAACGCTCAGTGATTTCTGGGTTTTTGTCTGAGGCGCGCGCCAATGGTGAAACCTCAACGGGGTAATCGATTATGTAGGTGGGCTGCCACAATTGGCTTTCAGCCGTTTCTTCAAATAAACTTAATTGTAGTGAACCCAAGCCCGCGTGCTCAAATACCTTGATGCCGCGTTTGTAAAGGTCAGCGCGTAAATATTCAGCATCCTGCAATTGCGCTAATGTAAATTCTGGTGCATATTTTTGAATCGCCCCCACGATGGTTAGGCGTTCAAACGGTTTGCTTAAATCGACTTCTTTGCCATCATATTGCAACACCGCCGTGCCGCGTGCCGCAATGGCAGCAGTACGAATACAGCTTTCGGTAAAGTCCATCAGCCATTGGTAATCGGTATAAGCCGCATAAAACTCCATCATGGTGAATTCTGGATTATGGCGAACCGACAAACCTTCATTTCTAAAGTTACGATTCACTTCAAACACGCGCTCAAAGCCAC
>JBARQL010000177.1:0-15709 GCA_049643685.1 Methylotenera sp. | reverse complement strand
CCACAATAGCCACCAGCAGCACGACAGATGCCAGCTCAAAAGGTAATAAATAGTCGGTATACAGGACGCGGCCTAGTTCAGCTGTATTGCTGTAATCAGCCTCATGCGCTGCCGGAGCGATGACTTTATCCACGCCAAAATTACGGGTCCCTACAATCATCATCATTTCCACAGCCATTAGACCGCCTATTGGCAAAGCTACAGGTAGCGCATTCCAAAAACCTTCACGCAACTTATCTAAATTGATGTCTAACATCATTACCACGAATAAAAACAGCACCATCACCGCGCCTACGTAGACCAAAACCAGCGTAATGGCTAAAAACTCCGCTTCCAATAACAACCAGATACCTGCTGCAGTAAAAAATGCCAACACCAAATATAGTGCCGCATACACTGGGTTGCGAGTTGTAATCACGCTCACGGCCGCGTATAGCAAAATAGTTGCTAGTGTATAAAATACAATGTCGTGAAAAGGTAAGCCAAAAAATGTCATTATTTACCCGTGTTACCTAAAAGCTTTATCTGTAGCGCGGTCGGCGGCAATTTGTTTCTCATATTTATCTCCCACAGCCAGCAACATTTCTTTGGTATAGAGTAAATCACCACGTTGTTCTCCGTGATAATCAAAAATACGCGTTTCAACAATCGAATCCACCGGGCAAGATTCTTCACACATGCCACAAAAAATGCATTTAGTTAAATCTATATCGTAGCGCGTGGTGCGGCGCGTATTGTCTTCGCGCTGTTCAGATTCAATGGTGATGGCCATAGCCGGACAAACTGCTTCACACAACTTACAAGCAATACAACGTTCTTCTCCATTCGGATAACGGCGCAATGCATGTAAGCCTCTAAAGCGTGGCGATTGCGGCGTACTTTCTTCTGGATATTGCACAGTAATTTTAGGTGCAAAAAAGTAACGCCCAGTAAGTGCCATACCCTTGAGCAGTTCTACCAACATCAGACTAGACAACGTCGTTTTTATTGTATTAAACATAATTTTTAATGAAACAAGTAAGCCAAGGGGGTTTGCATCATGCCGCCCACGAACACAATCCAAACAATGGTAATGGGAATAAACACTTTCCAGCCCAAGCGCATGATTTGATCATAACGATAACGTGGGAAAGTTGCCCTAAACCATAAAAATAAAAATAGCAAGAAACCCACTTTGGCCAGCAACCACAAAAAACTATCTGGTAAAAAAGGTACGGGGGACAACCAACCTCCTAAGAACATCAAGGCTGCCAGCGTGGCCACCAGCCACATATTGGCATATTCTGCCAGGAAAAACACCGCGAACGCCATGCCAGAGTATTCCACATGGAAACCTGCAACGATTTCAGACTCACCCTCAGCCACATCAAACGGCGCACGGTTAGTTTCAGCCACTGCACTAATAAAATAAACAATAAATAACGGGAACAAGGGTATAAAGTACCAATGATGTGCGCCACCAGCTTGCCCCATCACAATTTTGCCCAGATTCAATGAGTTCGCGCACATCAGTACGCCCACCAAGGCAAAACCCATGGCAATTTCATAGGAGACGATTTGCGCAGCCGAACGTAAACTTCCCAAAAATGCGTATTTTGAATTTGAAGCCCAACCTGCAATAATCACGCCATAGACCGCAACAGAGGTCATTGCTAATATATACAATAGGCCAGCGTCGATATTAGCAAGCACTAAAGTGGCATCAAAGGGAATCACTGCCCAGGCGGCGAAAGCAGGCGCTATCGCCAGCACGGGCCCAATCAAAAACAAGGCCTTATTGGATGCAGAAGGTAGAATAATTTCCTTCATCAACAGCTTGATACCATCAGCGATTGGCTGCAGTAAGCCAAAATAGCCTACACGATTTGGTCCAATACGCACTTGCATGTAACCAATCACCTTACGCTCTGCCAAAGTAAGGTAAGCCACCGCACCCATCAGTGGCAATACGATGGCAACAATTTTAATCAGCGTCCAACCTGTTAGTTGTACTGCTGGCCAATAACTGCCAAAGGTATTTGCTAGAAAATTTAATAATGGTTCAAACATAGCGATTATCCACGGGCTTCCATTATTACCGTATCATACGGCCTATAGTCAGCTTCGATCATTTTTTCGAGTGTAATATCGCCCATTAAATCGCCCAAGCCCGTCGTGAGTTCATGCGAAGCAGCCACACGCACGCAACCCATTGCCACATGATTATCAAGTTTGACTTTAAGTACTGCACTGCCTTTATCTTGCTTAGCCAAAACAATGTCACCCTCTAATAAGCCTAGTGCCGCAATTTGCTCTGCACGCATACGCGCCATTGGACGTATGTTGTATTTTGTTTTTTGTAAAGGTAGAGAGCGGCGCACAATTGGGTCTGATTCGTTTTGTGGCACTTCACCGATGCGCTGCAGGCCGTCATGTTTAATATTGACTTGAATCTCTACCAGTTCCTTCAGATTGTTATTGAGGCTACGCCAAACTACTGCCGAAGGTTTTTCACCGCCAAAAGCGGCGTCTTTGACTTGCTCACTGGTTTCAAAATCAAACCCTTGTAAGCCTAATGTATTCGCAAGTACACGTAATACTTTCCATGCTGGACGGCATTCACCTAAAGGTTTAACAGCCGCAGAAAAACTCTGCACACGCCCTTCCATACTCATGAATGTACCTGATGTTTCAGTGAACGGCGCAATCGGTAACAATATATCTGCATGTTCCAACGCTTGTGATCTAAACGCTGTCAGCGCTACCACACATTCTGCTTTCTGCATCGCAGCTTTAGCTAATGCAGCATGTTGGCAATCTAGCTCTGGCTCTATATTCAACAGTAAGTAGGCTTTACGAGGCACTTCTAGCATCGCACGGGCATGCATGCCTGTGCTACTCGGCATCACACCTATTAAATGCATTCCCGTACTGTTCGCTGCGGCGGGCAATATACCGCCTTTAGCACCACTAATACCGCCAATCGCCTCTGCCATGCTATACATTTCAGTAAAACGTGGGTCGCTTAATGCCATATTACCTAAGAAAATGCCGACTCTTGGTGCGACTAAATCGTAGGTCTTACCATGGCCGGCCAAGCTTTCAGCCATGGCCTGCGTGTTTGGACGGACGTTAATTTCTTCAAGCAGCTTTGTAAGTGACGGGGGTAGACAAAGTGACAAACGCTGCAAACCGGACATGGCTTTTAAAATCTGGCCCAACACATTCACCATGTCATTCGGGCGCACGATGACTTTATGGGCAATCTCCATCAGAGGATCATTATCTAGCGGGCTAACAATCGATAACTCAGCGCCATTTGCCACGGCCTTACGGAAGCGTTGAGCCAGCAATGGATGCTCGTTACGCAAGTTAGACCCAATCACCAAAATTCGATCCAGTGACTCAATTTCCTGAATATCAACCCCCATCCAAGGCGTGCCAACACGCTTGCCATCTAACCTAAAGTCGGTTTGGCGTAAACGATAGTCCACGTTACCGCAACCCAAGCCATTGGCTAGCTTTTTAGCCAAATATCCTTCTTCCATCGTGCTGTTGGGTGAAACGAGTACGCCCAAGGCGTCTGCCCCATACTCGGTAGTAATATCTTTAATTTGACCTGCAGCGAATTCTAACGCGGTTTTCCAGTCAGTTTCTTGCCATGCACCATTGTGCTTAATCATCGGCACTTTCAGACGATCCGGGCTATTCAGGCCTTCGTACGAGAAACGATCACGGTCTGACAACCAGCACTCGTTGATACTTTCCTTTTCACGCGGCAATACGCGCATCACTTTATTATCTTTAACATGCACTTCAATGTGCGAGCCTAAACCATCATGTGGGGCAATACTGGGGCGACGGGTGAGTTCCCAACTACGCGCTGAGTATCTAAATGGCTTGCTGGTCAGTGCGCCCACTGGGCATAAATCAATAATGTTACCTGAGAGTTCAGAATTGACACTTTTATCGACATACGCTGTAATTTCTGAATGTTCGCCACGGCCCACCATTCCAAGTTCCATCATACCGCCGACTTCTTGCAAGAAACGCACACAACGCGTGCATTGTATGCAACGCGTCATATCGGTGCTGACTAATGGGCCGATATTTTTGTTGAATACCACCCGTTTTTCTTCGGTATAACGTGAACCGCTGGCGCCATAAGCCACTGCAATATCTTGTAAGTCGCACTCCCCGCCTTGATCGCAAATTGGACAATCTAATGGGTGATTGATTAATAAAAACTCCATCACACTTTTCTGCGCTTCAATAGCAGATTTAGAGCGAGTGAAAATTTTCATGCCATCCGCGACTGGCGTGGCACATGCAGGCAAAGGTTTATTAAAATTTTCCACTTGCACCAAGCACATACGGCAGTTAGCGGCGACAGATAATTTTTTGTGATAGCAAAAGCGTGGAATCGCAATGCCGACTTTATCAGCCGCATCGATAATCGTAATGCCATGTTCTACTTCAAGCGCTTTGCCGTCAATTTCAATATTTAGCATTATTGATGTTCCACCATACTCTTGCCATGCTGAATGTAATACTCAAACTCAGGCCTAAAATGTTTAATAAAGCTCAATACTGGCGTTGCAGCCGCCTCGCCAAGTGCGCAAATGGTACGACCAGCGATATTGTTACTTACATCCGTAAGTAAATCTAAATCTTCCATTTTTCCTTTGCCATTCACTATGCGGTCAAGCACACGATAGACCCAGCCGGTGCCCTCGCGGCACGGGGTGCATTGCCCACAACTTTCTTCATAGAAAAAGTAAGACAACCGATGAAGCGCCTTTACCATACAAGTGGTTTCATCCATCACGATCATTGAGCCTGCACCCAAACTAGAACGTGCTTTACTTAAACTGTCATAATCCATATTCGCGAGTGAAATTGCATCGGCAGGTAATACGGGGGTAGATGGACCACCTGGAATCACCGCTTTAAGCTTACGGCCTTTCCAAACACCGCCAGCCATTGCTAACAGTTCGTTAAATGGCGTACCCATTTTCACTTCATAGTTACCTGGTTTTTCAACATGCCCAGAGACTGAAAACAACTTGGTGCCCCCTGAATTAGCCACACCTAAATCCGCAAAAGCCTTACCACCGAACTGCATTATCCAAGGAATACTGGTGTAACTCTCGGTATTATTCACATTGGTAGGTTTACCAAACACACCATAGCTCGCAGGGAATGGTGGTTTAAAACGTGGCTGACCTTTTTTACCCTCAATCGATTCAATCAGTGCTGTTTCTTCGCCACAGATATATGCGCCATAGCCATGCACTGCGTATAAATCAAAATCGAACGTGGTACCAAATAAGTTTTCACCCAAAAAACCTGCCGCCCTTGCTTCTGCCAATGCCTCTTCAAAGGATTCGTAATCCTGCCATATTTCGCCGTGAATATAGTTATATCCCACGCGCGCACCTAATGTATAAGCGGCGATAGCCATCCCTTCAATGAGCTGATGCGGGTTATAACGAATAATGTCGCGATCTTTGAATGTGCCTGGCTCGCCTTCATCGGTATTGCAAACTAAATACTTAGTACCGTCAAAATAACGCGGCATAAAGCTCCACTTAAGCCCTGTAGGGAATCCCGCGCCGCCACGACCACGTAACCCTGATGTTTTCACTTCAGTAATGATATCAGTAGCCTTGACTTTTTCTGTCACAATGCGCTTTAAAGCTGAGTAGCCGCCCAGCTTAATGTAGGTGTCCAGCGAGGCTGGATTTTCTTCAGCGAGCGTGCGCAGACAAAGCAAAGTTTGCCCTGCCAGATCGGTCATCACTGGCTTTTTAGCTTCATACATCGCCGCTGGGCTCGCTGAAATAGAAGATTTAGCCATTACTTTAACGCCTCATCATTCGAAGATTGCTGAAGCAGATCATGCAATATAACATCCACTTTTTCTGGTGTTAAAAACTCATGCATCGTGTGATTATTCACAATCATCAGCGGCGCACCTCCACATGCTCCCATGCATTCACCCTCTTTCAAGCAAAACTTGCCGTCCGCAGTCACTTCATTAAAGTCGACACCTAGCTTGGATTTAAGGTGATTCACGATCGCATCGCTATCGCGCAACATGCATGAGATATTGGTACAAATCGATATTTTGTATTTTCCAACGGGTGCCAAATCATACATATTATAAAAAGTAGCCACTTCCATCGCGGCAATTTCAGGCATACCTAAATATTTTGCAACATCACTAATGCATTCCTGCGACAACCAACCACGTTCAGTTTGCACGATACGCAATGCGCTCATCACCGCCGCTTGGCGTTGATCCGCTGGGTATTTGGTCAACTCGTAATCGATTTTTTCTGTGGCTTGAGGACTTAACATTTTTATTTATCTATCAATTTCGCCAAAAACAATATCTTGTGTGCCAATAATCGCCACCAAATCAGCAATCATGTGACCTCTTGTCATTTCATCCAAAGCCGCCAAATGCGGAAAGCCTGGCGCACGGATTTTTAAACGATAGGGTTTATTAGCGCCATCGCTCACCATGTAAATGCCGAACTCGCCTTTAGGATGCTCAACGGCCGCATAAGCCTCACCCGCTGGGACGTGAAAACCTTCGGTAAACAATTTGAAGTGATGAATCAGATCTTCCATATTGGTTTTCATGCCTTCGCGATCCGGCGGCGCAACTTTGTTGTCGCTAGTAATCACTGGGCCTGGATTTTGTCGCAACCATTCCACGCATTGTTTAATGATACGGTTCGATTGCCTGAACTCTTCCATGCGCACCAAATAACGGTCATAACAATCGCCATTCACCCCCACAGGAATATCAAAATCCATCTCCGCGTAGACTTCATAAGGCTGTGTTTTACGTAAATCCCACGCAATGCCTGAGCCGCGCAACATTGGACCTGTCATACCTAAGGCTAGCGCACGTTCAGGTGTCACCACGCCAACGCCAACTGTACGCTGCTTCCAAATACGGTTATCGGTGAGGAGCGTTTCGTATTCGTCCACATATTTAGGAAAGCGATTGGTAAAGTCGTCAATAAAATCTAATAACGAACCTTGGCGATTTTCATTTTGCGCTTTTACGGTTTTAGCATTGCGTAATGGCGAAACGTCATATTGCGGCATTTGAATGGGCAAATCACGATATACCCCACCTGGACGGTAATACGCCGCATGCATGCGTGCGCCAGAAACAGCTTCGTAGCAATCAAACAAATCTTCACGTTCGCGGAAAGCGTACAAGAACACTGTCATCGCACCCACATCTAGCGCATGCGCGCCTAACCACAACAAGTGATTCAGCACGCGGGTAATTTCATCGAACATCACACGAATATATTGCGCACGAATAGGTACGTCTATGCCCATCATTTTTTCAATCGCCATCACATACGCATGCTCATTCGACATCATGGAGACATAATCTAGGCGATCCATGTACGGGATAGATTGCAGGTAAGTGCGATTTTCAGCAAGCTTTTCGGTACCACGATGCAACAAGCCAATATGAGGGTCAGCACGTACAATCACTTCACCATCTAGCTCCAACACCAAACGCAACACGCCGTGCGCCGCAGGGTGTTGCGGGCCAAAGTTCATGGTGTAATTACGAATCTCAGCCATGATGTGCACCCTCACTTCTAATCACGCGCGGGACATTGTTGCGCTCATCAATCGTTACCGGCTGGTAAATGACGCGTTGCTGTTCAGGGTCGTAACGCATTTCTACGTTACCAATCATTGGAAAATCTTTACGGAATGGATGGCCAACAAAGCCATAATCAGTGAGTAATCGACGTAAATCTGGGTGGTTTTCGAACATAATGCCATACAAATCAAATGCTTCTCGCTCAAACCAATTCGATACAGGCCACAAATCTACCAACGTTGGCAGTACTGGGAAATCCTCATCTTGCGCAAATACTCTTAAACGTAAGCGCTGATTGAGTGAAACAGATAAAAAATGACAGACGACCGCGTAGCGTAAGCCTTCATAAGCACCATCACCGTATGCTTGATAATCTATTCCGCACAAATCGATGAGCTGCTCAAACTTCAAACTCGCATCGTCGCGTAGTAATTGGCAAACTGCCAGATACTCAGCCGCCTTACACTCAATGGTGATTTCATTCAGCGCCAAGGTCTGCTTGGTGACTTTTTCACCAAGTATCGCACCTAAATGACTAGATAATTGCTCTAATTTAGTAGCCATATCGTTAGCGCGCAATCGTATTCGTACGTTTAATTTTATTTTGCAACTGAATAATACCGTACAACAGCGCCTCCGCAGTTGGCGGGCAACCTGGCACGTAGACATCGACGGGCACAATACGATCGCAACCACGCACTACGGCATAAGAATAATGGTAATAACCGCCGCCATTGGCACAGCTACCCATTGATATCACCCAGCGCGGCTCAGCCATTTGATCATAAACTTTGCGTAAAGCGGGTGCCATCTTATTCACGAGCGTACCAGCCACAATCATTACATCCGACTGTCGCGGGCTTGGGCGAAACACAATGCCAAAGCGGTCTAAATCATAGCGTGAAGCCCCGGCGTGCATCATTTCAACCGCACAACAAGCTAGGCCAAACGTCATCGGCCACATCGAACCCGTACGCGTGTAATTAATCACCGTATCAAGCGTAGTGGTCACAAAACCTTTTTCTAAAATTCCTTCAATACTCATGCCAGAATGAATCCCATTGCCATTAATCCCATTCTAGCGCACCCTTTTTCCACTCGTAAATAAAGCCGATGACAAGCACACCCAAGAACACCATCATCGCAATAAAGCCGAATAAGCCTATTTCCTGAAGCACAACCGCCCAAGGAAATAAAAAGGCAATTTCTAAATCGAAAAGAATAAACAAAATAGCGACAAGGTAATAGCGCACATCAAACTTCATACGCGCATCTTCAAATGCCTCAAAACCACACTCATAGGGGGAGTTTTTCGCTGCATCAGGCTTGCTTGGAGAAACCAACTTGCCTAATAATAGAGGGCCGATGCCAACCGCCAGGCCTACAAGAATAAATAACAATATTGGAAAATAATTTTCTAGCACTGGCTAGCCCCAAACTGAATTTCAAATATTACATCACTAAATTAATTGACTTTATCTAACTTAACGATAAAACCATATCACACTTGGTGCCGACGGAGAGACTCGAACTCTCACGACCTTAGTCACAACCACCTCAAGGTTGCGTGTCTACCAATTCCACCACGACGGCATTTTTGAGCTGACGCCCAAAGTTTTTTGGTTACTTTGGTATTTCGTTTGTAGTGACAGGCTTCTCTACGCTAGCAGGCAGGGGTGCTTCACCTGCAGCTTTAATTCCACTCACATCCACAGGTGCACCTTTTGGCGCACTTGTTTGCGCAGCCAATGCTTTAACGACACTACCGCCCGTTTCTTTATGGCTCGCTAAATAGGCAAGCGTCAGACTGGTAGTAAAGAATATTAATACTGAAATTGCGGTCGCACGGCTCATAAAATTTGCAGAGCCAGATACGCCAAATAAGCTACCAGATGCACCACTACCAAAGGACGCGCCCATATCTGCACCCTTACCATGTTGCAATAACACTAAGCCAATAACACTTATTGCTGCCAACACATGAATGACTAACACTACTTTTTCCATTTTTCACCTAACTACTTTAACAATTACAAACTTAACCGAATTACACACTGAACCAAGCTGTAAATTAGCAAGTTCAATTTCAATTCAGCTTGCTGCGCGACATATTTCAGAGAATTCTTCTGCGTTTAACGAACACTTGCCGATAAGACCGCCGTCTATATCTTGCATAACGAATAATTGTACCGCATTTTGAGGATTTACGCTCCCCCCATAGAGGATTTTCAAGCTAGCCGCTGCAGTTTCATCTTGCGCCGCAATCTTGCCGCGAATAAATTCGTGCATGCTTTGGGCTTGTTCGCCACTGGCTGCCAAGCCCGTGCCGATGGCCCAAATCGGCTCGTAGGACACCACCGTATTGGCAAATACTGAAGCACCGTAGGTGTTGATAATGGTATCGAGTTGATTAGCAACGACCATTTGCATCACGCCAGCTTCACGCTCAATAAGCGTTTCACCCACACAAAGAATCGGCGCTAATCCGTATTTTTTTGCCTGCATAAATTTGGTTGCGATATTTTCATCGGATTCACAATACGCAGTTGATCGCTCTGAATGCCCAATAATCACAAATCGCGCACCAAAATCTTTTAACATCGCTGCGCTGACTTCGCCAGTAAATGGGCCCACTTCATCTTTACTTAAATTTTGCGCACCCCAAGCAATAGGTGTGCTTTGCAACATTGCTTGCGCTTGTGCGAGATAGGGATATGGCACACAAACGGCAATATCGACATTTTGGATGGAAGACAACTTTTCAATATAGGACTCTAAAAGTTGCTTATTTGAGGTCAAATTACCATGCATTTTCCAATTGGCAACGACTAATTTTTTACGCATGCTCACCTTACTTCGAAATTAATAGGCGTGATTTTACGCCTTTGTGACTATTTGCTGTTAATTTGCCAGTAAATATATCAACTCATATATCAATACTCGTATTGATATTAAGTCTGACAACATGACTTAATGTGAGATGCGATAAATCAAAGAGGCTCTATCGTCTGATACATACAATGCGCCATCCGGGCCAACAATCACGTCGACCGGTCGCCCAAAAGCCGCTTTACCTCTCAACCAACCTAAGGCGAAATCATCGACTGCCACAGGTTTGTCTCCGTTAAACTTTACCCACACTAACTTGTAACCACTTGGGTTATTTCGATTCCAAGAACCATGCAAAGCGACAATCGCATCATTCTTATATCCGGCCGGCCAATTGGTTTTATCCAAAAATGTCACCCCAATTGGTGTTGAATGTGAAGTAAACGTGATGGCTGGTGGCGTGGCAATATTACAAAAGTCTGGCTCACCTATGAAATTGGGATCTGGAAACATGGTGTTCAAATCAGAAGATTTCAAATTGCTGGCATTCCCCCAGCAGTAGGGCCAGCCGTAATGCTGCCCCGCCTTGATTTGATTTAAATGTTCAGGAGGCAATTCATCATTTACTTTGCCATTTTTGGTTTCTGAACGATTATCCGCACCCGCATTTGTCGCAAACATTGCCAGAGTTTTTGGATGCCAGGCAAACCCTTGCGAATTCCGTAGCCCTGATGCATAAATCGGGCTAGGGGAATGGCGACCTAAGGTAGTGAGCGTACCAGCAGGTTTGCCCTCTGTTGTGAAGCGCAAAATAGTGGCGCGCAATGGCTCAGTTTCATTGCAAACATTGCAGCTTGAACCAACATTCACATATAACAAGCCATCTGGGCCTAGTTTCAGGCTTTTTAGCGTATGACCACCTGCGGGTAGCCCTTTTACAATGCTCACCGCATTTTTAGCTGGCCAACCATAGGCTGATTTCTGGTCGCTATTTTTTTCTAACGCTACAATACCATCTTGATTCGCCACATACAGCTTTTCACCGACAAAAGCCAATCCATGTGGCGCATTCAGATTTTCAGCCACCACTACCAATTGTCCCGCGACATCAGGCTGTTGCTTATTTTTCTCCAGCATGACAACCATGCCCTGCCGCGTTAAACTCACATACAAATTGCCTGCGGCATCAAATGCCATCATGCGCGGTTCAGCCAGTGCAAGCTGATGGTGTTGACTAAAATCCGCAAAAACCCTCAGCTTAAAACCAGCAGGTAGTTGTATTGCCTGAGAAATGTTCGCTGGAACAGGACTGACTGCGGCCTCATTCGCACAGCCAGTAAGACTAAACCCCAAACACAATAAAAAGGTAACAATACGAGCCGGCACCGCTTTAATACAACTGCGCTGATTATTCTTCACGCGTCCATGTTTGCGAACGTCCAAACAACGAAACGCCAATATAACCACGCACTTCAAGTTTATTGCCCGTGCTATCCAGTTTCATTTTGCATTTGTAGGTTTTGCCGTTATCGGGATCCAGGATTTCGCCACCCTCGTAATTATCCCCTTTTTTCTTGATGCCTTTCACAATGGTCATCCCCACAATCTTCTGGCCTTTGCGTTCATCGGTGCATTTATCGCAAACCCCTTCACCGGTGTCGGTGGCAAGCAAGCCTTTTTCTACGACTGCACTGTATTCCCCATTATTTTCTTCGATTCTGATTAAAGAACGTGGCTTGCCCGTTTTGTCATCGATGGATTTCCACAACCCTGCTGGTGTCATCTCTGCGGCGATAGCAATATTCGCTAACCCCATGCATAAAATGCAAAATAAACTCACGATAGTTTTGTTCATTGCGACTCTCCTTTAAAAAAACACTAAAAACAAAATGATTGATAGTCCTAAAACAATATGAAAAATCAGAAATGGACCCGATTGATGAAAAATTAAGTTTGTTAATTTACACTCAAATATACTATAAATTTACCAGATAAAAAATCATAAACTTACTTGGGTTTTGCTAAACCTCTCCAAAGTGATGAGTTTAACCTTGTCATACTCAAACGCAGAAGCATATGATTCGGTTGGCGTTCAATAAAACTATTGAATGATTGACCGTGCATATTTATTAAAAAATCTTTCTAAAAATGCATCTCTTTATGCAGCCTACCCTGCGAGCCTTATTTACAAGGCTTGCAGGGCAGTGTTTTTTGCTCGGGAAATATCAGACACATTTAAAAATCCAAATCTGCCAAGTTTATGTCAGCACATCCGCCCAAATATTCTGCGCCCAGGCTTGCGCGTACACGCCTTCTTCTTCACTGGCTTTTAAAGAAACGCCACCGCCTTCTGCTGGCACCATGATTTTTTTAGGGGCGTCATAACGGAATACATTGGCCACATGCACCGCTTGCTTATCATCCACGTAGCTATAACAGGTATTGGCAAACACTGGCGCAGGATCAGGGCTTTGCCCGCGCATCAACTCTACAATCGCGCTGGCACACACCCGCGCTTGGCTGGTGGCCATGTGCGCGGATTTCGGCAAGCCCGATGAAACGCTATCGCCCACCACATGCACATTCGGCACTTTTTTAGATTCATAGGTTAAAAAATCCACTTCGCACCACGGATAATCAGCCTCTAATAATTCAGCCATTTGCGCAGGCTTGCCTGCTTGTTGCGGAGGAATCACATTCAACACATCCGCTTTCACCTGATCAAAGTCAGTCGTGATGGTTTTAGTAGCGACATCCACACTCATCATTACGTTATTGGGGCGGTAATCTACAATATTGGGGTACAAGTCAGCCCAAGCTTTAAGAAATAAGCCTTTTTTTGAAATCACTTCAGCGTTGGCATCCAACACAATGACTTTACTTTTTGGTTTGTGGATTTTGAAATAGCTTGCCACCTGGCAGGCACGTTCATAAGGCCCAGGTGGACAGCGATATGGCGCTTTTGGCACGTTCATCACAAAAACGCCGCCATCAGGCATGGCTTCTAACTGTTTGCGTAAATTAACCGTTTGCCAGCCCGCTTTCCATGCATGAGGAATTTGTGCTTGCGCTTCGGCAGATTGCAAAGTGGGCAAATTATCGTAAACAAAATCGACGCCAGGTGCAACGATTAAACGGTCATAAGTCAGTTCACCACGCTTCATCATCACTTTTTTGGCTTGTTTGTTAATCGCGGTAACTTCATCTTGCACCCATTTAACCCCATGGTTTTTTTGCACCAAACCATAGCCAAAGGTCAGGTCGTTAATGGTTTTCGTGCCACCTAGCACCAAATTACTCATGGGACACGAAATAAATTGACTGGCCTTTTCGACCACAATCACTTCAATGCCGCCCAAACTCCACATGCGAATATATTTAGCTGCCGTCGTCCCAGCATAGCCGCCACCAACAATGACCACGCGCCCCAACGGCGGTTTACGCGCCATTGAAAAAGCTGAGGGTGAAAGTAATAAAGCGCTCGCCGCGCCTGCTGTTTTAATAAAATCTCGCCGATTAAAAGGTATGTGTTTATTCATGATTGGCTTTCAGCGTTTGAGCGACGAGTGGTGCTACATTCACACGCTTTTGATTGGCGAAAAATGTGGCAAGTTGATTGATTTCAACTTCCGTTAACCCTTTTGCGTGATGATGCATCACCGTCGCTTTACGGCTACCGTCTTTAAAACCCAACATTTTGCTCGTAAAGTCAGCAGAGTCTCTACCTGCAAGTGTTGCATTTCTAGCATTGGGATTGCCTGCAGCCGCATTCCTTTCGCTTTCGTTGCCAACCGCATTCCCTTGCGTGCCATGACAGGCAGCACAGGAAGCCGCGAGCACGCGTGCGTGTAAAGTATCTGCTGAAATGACAACATCCTCAGCCGCTTGTCCTGTGATAGCCCAAACGATTGAGGATGTGAAAAGTGATATTACAACGAATTGTTTTTTTAACATGGTGCTTTAACCTCACTTAAGGAAGCACCATTCTAAACGCTTATTACTAAATGTGCGTGACACAAGTCACATAAAAATATTAATCAGGTTCATCGAAGCATTTTACTGCTTTACAGCCGTCATCCTTAACCCCTAACCCTGTTAAAAATCCTATCATATCGGTATTGTTCACATCTTGAAATGGGCGCAATAATGAAACATTAGCCTTCAGTTTCTTATTCACATCGGCACCGCTTTTTGCCAACAAGGTGGCCAGTTCTTTATAACCATTGAATACGGCTAAATGAAACGCAGTATTGTGTGAAAGTGGATGTACGTAATTTAAATCTGCCCCTTTGCTAATTAAATACTTAGCCACTTCAATTTGCCCTCTGTTAGCAGCCATTTGAATGGAAGACCATGCAAAAGATTTGTAATTAGCGTTTGCTGGGTCAGCTTCAACAAACTTTTTCACGACTTTGATATCACCTTCTGTGATTGCATTCACGAATTCTAATGAATCATCATCTGTTAGCGCATGCGCGTGAATAGAAAAACTCAAAGCCAATACCGCCAATAATGCACTAAACAATTTCATGTTATTACTCTCCAAAGTTCTTAAAATATACTACAAAAAAATTAACCTATATACTTTCTTGCGTTACGGAACATCCGCATCCAAGCACTGTCTTCATCATCGCCACAACGTTGCCAGGTGTTTTGTACATTGCGAATCACCCGTTCAGGATGCGGCATCATAATACTAAAACGCCCATCTGTACTAGTGAATCCTGTTAAGCCTAGTGGTGAACCGTTAGGATTAAACGGGTACGTCTCAGTTGGCGTTGACGCGTTTGAATTTAACCTCGATTCAACAAAGCGCATCGTCACCAATTTTTTAGCCAGTGCGTCATTGACCATAGAAGTTTCAGAAGGTTCTTTATTAGGGTACTCGGTAAAGCCTTCACCATGTGCAACAGCGATTGGCATTTTGCTGCCCGCCATACCATTAAAGAACAAGGACGGCGACTCTAAAACCTCCACCATCGCCAGCCTGGCTTCAAATTGCTCTGATTTATTTTTTACAAAATGTGGCCAATGCTTAGCCCCTGGGATGATGCTTTGTAAGTTGCTCATCATTTGGCAACCATTACAAACGCCCAATGCGAAGCTATCATTACGGTTAAAAAATGCTGAAAATTCATCGCGTGCACGTGCGTTAAATAAGATAGATTTTGCCCAACCTTCACCAGCGCCCAACACATCGCCGTAAGAAAAACCGCCGCAGGCTACGAAACCAGCAAAGTCTTTCAATGACAT
>JBARQL010000176.1:0-5223 GCA_049643685.1 Methylotenera sp. | reverse complement strand
ACGTTGGGCATAAAAAGGATTCCTTATGAAATTTGGCTACACCATCGTTTATGTCAGTAATGTTGCTTCTTCGCTCGCGTTTTATGAAAAGGCTTTTGGTTTTCCACTTCGCTACTTACACGAGGCTGGAGACTACGGCGAGCTTGAGACTGGAGAAACAACGCTGGCTTTTGCTTCTCATGCGCTCGGTTCGTCAAACTTTCCCAATGGTTATGTTGCAGTTAATTCAACTTCAAAACCATTAGGCATTGAGCTAGTTTTCGTTACTCAGTCAGTGCAAGAAAGTCACAAAACCGCTATTGCTGCTGGGGCAGTTGAGGTTAGTCCACCAGATACTAAGCCTTGGGGGCAGGTTGTTTCTTATGTTCGCTGTCCTGAAGGGGCTTTAATTGAGCTTTGCACTCCTGTTGGCGGTTAATGTATTGCCCAACCCATCCATCAAGCGGGACGCGCTAAAGCGCGCCCCTTATCTCAAACGTTAGGTGTTAAAGGAAATTATGACTTTTGATGAAGAGCATGCACTAGAAACGTACAAATCATTAATTGGGTTTGGCACTGAGGCTTTGAAAGCCATGCAACTCTTAAATGGTGGAGCAATCGTTGCTCTTCTGGCCTATTTAGGCCAAGTAAAACCAGAGGCCGCCGTAGCTAAAAGCATTGGCTGTCCGCTAATGTTTTTTATTATTGGTTTATCAATTAGCACTTTTGCATTCTTATTAGCCTACTTAACTCAATTCTCCCTATTTAATGAGTTGGTTAATCCAAATTATCAAGGTAAACGTCACACATTTTGGTTATGGTTTGCCTTAACTTGTATTTTTCTGGGTCTAGTCTTTTTTTGTGTAGGTGCTTGGTATGGGGTTATGGTTCTTGCTTCGTAGCGTTTTCACACCTAACCCATCATTCAAGCGGGACGCCTAACGGCGCCCCTTAATTCAAACGTTAGCGCGCTCGACACATGTCGTCAATGTTTGTTGACAAGCCCCAATTCGTCAACTATCATTGACGCATGATCAGCCTTAAATCACTTCCTTCACCCGATGAACCTGCCGAAGCTTTAGCAGCCGTTGTAGCACTTCGTGTGCTGGCAGATAAGTTGGAACATAGCGCCGTCAACGTCGCGCTTGAACAAGGGTGGTCATGGTCACAGATTGCTGAAGCTCTTGGTGTATCCAAACAAGCAGCCCATAAGCGATTAGCAAACGTTCATTCCAAAACAGATTCATGAAAGGAATTCCCATGTTCAAAACCGTCAGACAGCGCTTGCGCGATATGGGCACAATCAAAACACTTTGCTTTGAGGCCGAAAAACTTGCCAATGCCGAAAGCCAAAAGGAACCAGGAGCTGAACATTTTGTTCTGTCGGCCTTGGCTTTGCCCGACGGTACGGCACGCAAGGCATTTATGCGAATACATGCTGACCCGAACAGCTTCCGCGCTGCCATTGCCCAACAATACGAAGATGCGCTGCAAAATGTAGGCATTACTTTACCCCGCGATACTGAAATTTCTGGCGAGGTAACACCCATCCCCACCAGCCAAGGGCTTTATAAAACTCAACCTTCGGCTCAAGCCTTAATGCAAACATTGACGCGAGAAATCATGAAGAAGGAACAAAAAGCAGATTCGACAGCCCCACTATTAAGTGCGCATGTGCTATTGGCGGCTACGTCTGCTCAATATGGCGTAACCGCACGTACATTTCGAGCAATGGGTATTGATCCAGCAAAACTGGCAGAGGCAGCAACTGCGGAAATCCTTGCATATCGCGCATGTCTATGAACTCACCCCGCGCTAACATGGCGCTCAAGCGGGACGGTCGCTATCGCGCCCGCCCCTTAGCTTTACGTTAGATTATTATGAGTTTACGCGAGCTTTACCAAACCCATTACTTCTACGAGATTGATCGTAGAGACCAAATTAACAACTCACTGACCATACCACTTGGAGTTATCTCATTAGTGAGTGGGGCATTTTTGGTTATCGCTAAAGAAATTGATTACCCATTCAACACCTCTGAAGCAATACAACTACATCTCCTAGGCTTAACAGCCGTAGCTCTAATTTTAGCGGCAATTTTCATGGGTCGTGCATATTGGGGCTATGGCTATGCCCATATGCCAAGAGCTGAAGAAATACGCCAATACTGTGAGAGTTTAAAAAATCACTACATAAATCTAAACTACACTTTAGATGACGCAAAGAAGTTAGCTGATGAGGAAACGCTCCAATATATTGACTCTCAATATTCGGTGAACGCTGAACGAAATGCAGAAAACAACGACATAAAATCAGCAAACTTATTCAAAGCAAATGGCTTCACAATGGCATCAGTAGTTTTTTTAGTAATTTCAGCCGCACCCTATGTAATAAACTCAATCGAAGAACCTAGTGAAATTCAAAAAGTCCAAATTACAAACTTAAAGGAGCTATCCATGGCAACCCCAACACCTCAAACTCAAGGTCAGCAACAACCTGCTACGCCACCTAAACCAACACCTCCACCAAGCAGGGTCATTAAAGAACATGTTGAGCCAACAGCTAAGAAATAATCTAACCCATCATTCAAGCGGGACGCCTTGCGGCGCCCCTTAATTCAAACGTTATGCATAAAGGCTTTTTATGAGCACTAAACAGTTTGCCGCACAAATGAAGTCTATGATTGAGGACATTAAGTCCAAAGGTACAGCGGCAATATATTGCGACAACCTGATTGCCTATCTAACAGAAGTTCAAAACTCCCCTGAGATTGAACCAACCCCTATAGAAATTGAAAAATATAAAGCTGATTTACAAAACTGGATTGAGTCCAACAAACTAACTCATGAAAGTAACTTAGAGATGTTTCGCTCAGTTATTTCATCAGGACAAAACGCAATAAAATCTTCTTTTCTTTTAAACGGTGGTGCATCCGTTGCTTTATTGGCATTTATAGGCCATTTAGCGCAGTTTGAGCCTGGTAAGGTCGCTGCTTTTGGTCATTGTCTTTTACCGTTTACATTAGGTGTTTTAGCAATTTCCGTTACATCTGGCTTCACATATTTAAGTCAGTGGCTATATGACAGTTCCAATGCATCTGCCCGTAAAGCAGGTTTTATTTTCAATATTCTGTGCATTATTCTCGGTCTAGCTTCTTACGCTTTTTTCACTTGGGGGCTGTTTATTGCGCAAGGTTTGTTCACATCGTATGCATAACCCATCCATCAAGCGGGACGCCTAACGGCGCCCCTTATGTCAAACGTTAGGGCTTTTAATATGCTAAGAAAAATAAATTACCTTTTCATCTCACTTACGCTGCTCATTCTTTCTGCATGTTCAGGTAATGACCCTGGCCCACTTACTGGCACTTGGCGCATGGGTGGGTTAGTGCCAATGACAGTTCAATTTAGGTCAGGTGAAACTGAAACCCTTGGAGTTATTGAAAAAGTTTCATATGAAGTAAAAGGCAATGATGTGCTTGTAACTTACACTGATGGAATTGCAAAGGGTATGACTATGAGGTACACCATGACTGGACGAGACACAGCGCAAACTGAGCTTGGCACACTTCAGCGCATACAATGAAAACTGCCCTAACCCATCATTCAAGCGGGACTGGCTAAAGCCAGCCCCTTAATTCAAACGTTAGGCTTAAAGTATGGAAGCGGAGAAATTATGCGGATAAATGGCTGGCAGCGAGTTGGGGTAGTTCTATCAGCATTGTGGGCAATAGGGGCAGCAATATATGTCAGGAGCGCACAAGTCCAGAACGCCAATTCATTATTTCAAATGGAATTTAGTGCATGCCTCAACAAGCAAAGTGCCACCATTGAAGCGTGCAGCAATAAGGTTTCATTGCAAAATGCAATGGATGCTACAGCCTATTGGCCAGATGTGGCTTTTTTTGCATTTGCTCCAGTAATTGCTGGATGGTTAGTGGCTTACATTGCGCTAAGAATCTTTCGATGGGTTAAGGTCGGATTTTTAAAAAATGAATAATAAGCTTAATACTGCATTCAAGAGGGACGCGCTAAAGCGCGCCCCTTAGACATTCAAAACATATGGACATATCTATGGCATTTGAGCGACTGATGACTCATATACTTGGCCAAAAGGCCTATCAGAGCGCTGGTCAGTTTGCGAACCCAACGACGCGCAATGACTGGCTTAGAAAGACGTTCAAACTCATGCTAAAGGAGGTCGACGAAATCGACACCACCGCGCGACAGAAGCAAATGCTTATGCGCGACCTGCAGGCGGCAATTGACGGCCTGTCCAAATCACGTAATCCGAGTTGGGAGATGATTTTCCCGCTCATCTCTGCCTGCGCGCGATTTCTTGGTCACGACTATAACGGCGCGAGAGTTAACACGCCGTCTTACTGGCAGTCGTCTGACCAAAGATTTACTCAACTCATCTTTGAAAGCACCGAGCATAGGTTCGGAAACGTCAAGCAGGACGCGATTACGATTCGTGCGAAAATATGCTGCGACCTTCGCGCCAGCGGGACGGACACGTTTACTATTGCACTGGCGCTGAACACGTCAGAGCATCAAGTAAAGAAGCTGATCCGTGAGAACAAACGCCTAACCCATCAGTCAAGCGGGACTGGCTAAAGCCAGCCCCTTACTTCAAACGTTAGCCATATGCAACCAAAACTCATACCTGTTTTATACGTCTTTGCGATATTTTATGCCGTTCTTTCGTGCTTAATAAGAGAAGACGGAATCATCTTGATAGATGTCATTGGCTTCGGTCTCCCTATGCTTTTTTGGTTAGCAATGGAGTGGATTGCCCCATTTACTGTCTCAGTTTTCATGGGAATGAAAGCACGTGAATCTTTTTCAAAAGCAATGTTTGGCTTACCTTTAGTCTTACTATATTCTCTCGTAACACCAACAATAAGAGGGGAAAACCACGTAATCCCATCCATTATTCCTTGGCTGGCTGGATTTCCATCTAGCCTACCTAAGGCCTTACCAATTCTTCAAGAACGTATGCTTTTGTGGTGCGGCGTTTTTATAGTTTCGCTAATTTTCGCTAAAATTAGTCGGCTAACCCATCCATCAAGCGGGACGCGCTAAAGCGCGCCCCTTATTTCAAACGTTAGCGTTTGCTGATGAAAGAACCTTCATGACTAATTCATTACATCTCGTCTGCCCAAATTGCCAGTCCATTAACCGCGTTCCAAGCGCACGCCTGACTCAGCACCCGAATTGTGGGCAATGCCACAAACCCTTGTTC
>JBARQL010000175.1:0-2770 GCA_049643685.1 Methylotenera sp. | reverse complement strand
ATGACAACAGCCTGCAACAACTTGGCTTTGATATTGCTATTTTATCGCCCACCACACTGGCCGTGCGCGGCGTACCTGTGATGTTGCAACATGCTGATGCCGTTACCTTGGCGCGCGATGTGCTGCGGGATTTACGTGAATACGGCGCTTCACGCGCGCTTACCGAGCGCCGCAACGAGTTGTTGGGCACCATGGCTTGCCACGCTGCTGTGCGCGCCAATCGTAGCCTGACCATTCCTGAAATGAATGCTTTACTCCGTGACATGGAAGCCACTGAACGCTCTGGCCAATGCAACCACGGCCGCCCAACTTGGTTTCAGGTGAGTCTGAGTGATTTGGATAAGATGTTTATGCGAGGGAAGTAATACGGGGCGTATTTTATGTTAGGTGATGAACAGCTCCATTCCTTATAAAGAGGACTATCTTTGGTTATGGGTGACAATTTGAACGTTTTTATTATAAAAATACTTTGTGCAACGCGCTATATTCATAATACTTTTGTTTGACATCTGAATTCCTCTGCTAAGTTTCTTGCCGCAGTTTAATTGAAGTGCTGCAATTAACATAAATTAACACTTGACCATTATTTTAATAGTGTATAAATTATGCATAGGGGCGGTCATTGTTATTATGGAGGTTTTATGAAAAATATTACAAAGCTGTTTGCAGTTGCTATACCGCTTGCAGTCGGTTTATACAGTGGTGCGGCAAGTGCTGCCACTGAAACTTTAACGTTACAGCCGTCAGCAGGTGTGCCGTATGCATCAGGCACCTTAGTTTCAGGCGGAAATGGCCCGTGGACTGAAATAGAAAATTCGGCATTTAATGATGCTTATACGTTTAATTTTAACTTTGGACCTGCTGCTTCTGGCGCAAAACTAGACATACAATATAAGGATTTAAATCTTGCTGGTCATACATTTACCTCTTTGACGGGTGCACTGTGGCAAGATAATGGTGCGCTTGGTGTGGATCCAGGTGATCTTTTCTTGGGTAATATCGCAGCTGCAGATGTGCATAATATTTTCAATTATGTGGCGAATGGTAATTACTATTTAAATATTGCTGGTGTTCCTGATCCATTAGGCGGAAATGGTTCTACTTTCGGAATACATGTTCAGGTCACACCAGTGCCTGAACCGGAAACTTATGCGATGATGCTTGGCGGATTGGCATTGGTTGGTTTCTCGGCTCGTCGTCGTAAGACGAAGCAGTAAGATGGGATTGAACGCTTTTAAAAATGTTCAGTAAAAAAGCACCTTCGGGTGCTTTTTTATTTGTTATGTTCATGAGTGATGCTCAAATGTTGTGAGCTGTTGCAGTACATATTGCGCAGTATTAGTTATATAGGTTGTAGTTAGCGTATTACGTTTCATTAATTGGCACTACAAACTTATAATAACCATCAATGAATAATCAAAAACATCCCCCAGCCATATTTTTAATGGGCCCCACCGCCAGCGGCAAGACTGGCGCGGCTGTTGAACTTATCTCAAAATTGCCCATTGAAATCATCAGTGTCGATTCTGCTTTGGTGTTCAAAGACATGAGCATTGGCACCGCCAAGCCAGATGTTGAAACGCTAGCAAAGGCACCGCATCATTTAATCGACATCATTGAGCCTACTAGCGCGTATTCTGCGGCAAATTTCAGAACTGATGCTTTGCGTTTAATGGCGGATATTACTGCGCGCGGTAAAATACCATTATTGGCCGGTGGCACCATGCTGTATTTTAAAGCTTTACAAGAAGGCTTAAGTGGCTTGCCAGAAGCGAACCAAGAAATTCGCGTAAGGTTAGATGCGCGTGCAGCGCTAATTGGCTGGCCTGCAATGCATGAGAAGTTAGCCCTGGTAGATCCTTTGACTGCTGCTAGATTAGAGCCAAATGATATGCAACGTATTCAGCGTGCTTTGGAAGTCTTTGAAATCACTGGCGAAGCGATGTCAGCGCTATATGCCAAACAAGCTTCTGAGGCATTGCCTTACAATTTACTTAAAATCGCCTTAGTGCCAAGTGACCGAAAAGTGTTGCATGAGCGCATCGCATTGCGGTTTGAACAAATGTTAGCAGCAGGTTTTGTGGATGAGGTAAAGCGTTTGATTGCGAAGTATCCATCACTCACGCCAGAATCGACTTCGATGCGCTGTGTCGGTTATCGGCAAGCGTTGGAGCATCTTGCTGGTGAATATGATGTGACAGAACTGCGTGATAGAGGCATTTTTGCTACGCGACAGCTGGCAAAGCGTCAGCTCACATGGTTGCGCAGCATGGATGGTACGCTTGAGTTAGATTGTTTGAATCCGCAGTTGAATGAATTGGTATTAAATCTAATAAATCAATTTATTAAAACATAAACTTAATAAATTAGATTAAGTTTGATTTAAGTATTCTGCCATACGTTTTGCAGCTTCCAAGCATTCATCATGCTGCGCAACCAGTGCCATTCGAATAAAGTTTTCACCTGGATTCATGCCATGCGCTTCTCTTGCCAAATAGCTGCCGGGAAGTACGGTGATATTTAAATCGCGGTAAAGTTTTACGGCAAGTTCAGTGTCACTTTGTTTGCTTCTAGCCCATAAATAAAATGCAGCATCGGGCATTTCAACTTCCAGCACGTTTTTAAGTAATGGCATCACAGCGCTAAATTTTTGCGCATACAACCTGCGGTTTTCAATGACGTGCGCTTCATCGTTCCATGCGGCGATAGAAGCTGCCTGAACTGCTGGATTCATCGCGCAACCATGATAGGTACGGTAAAGCGTGAATTT
>JBARQL010000174.1:0-10133 GCA_049643685.1 Methylotenera sp. | reverse complement strand
GTTGTTAGCAAACAAAATAAAAATTATAAATTTACACGCCTTAAATTAAATGAGTATAGAATTATCTTATGCTAATTAAGGAGTGAATAAAAATGAATATCAGCGTTTTAAATCTATTTCCCCGATTGTTTTTGTTGCTGGTGTTAGCGTCATTTCATTCGTTTGTTTTTGCTGGCGAATGCGCTTATACCAATGTCAACAATGTCATCCAACCTTCAGCCGAACACGATAAAGATTCAATTTGCAACAGTTGGGATGTGAAAGCCTATGGAAGCCTTTTTTATTACTCAGGCGCAAAAGCCGTTTGTAGTGACAATAAAGCAACTTATTGTGCCATCTTGGCTGAGCGTACTCAATATCCTGGAAATATGCATTGGGGGAAGGTGGAAGGCCTGGTAAGTAATGAAGGCAGTTTACCGTTGGAAGAGCAATATTGGGTGAAAGCATTTAATTACTGCGGATTTGAATATAAAAAACACAACAACGAGTATCTAGAGAATTTAGCAAAGGGCGATAGACCTAACGCACACCTCGAGAAAAATGGTACATCAAAACAAGTGGCCACTTTGGCAGAGCGGATTTGTGGTGGCGGTCGTAGTTACTCGAGTGGAAGTTCTTCTCATAGTGCATGGTGTGGTAAAAACTATAAAAAAGCTGATCCGCGCGCTAAAAAAGCTGCACAAGATGCCGCTACTAAAGAAGTTGTAGATAACAATGCACCTTGCGAACCAAGGCAAATTAGTTTTGCCAGTTCAAAATCAACTTCAAGCAGCGGTGCTGGTAAGGCCAGTAATTCATCGTCTTCTGGAAGTGGTAGCAATACGTCAAATAGCGGTAGCACACCGAAAGCTCCAGATGCTGTGGATGACGCGCTTAATAAAGCCAAGAAATTGAAAGATGTATTTGGGTTCTGACCATTGAAATCAACAGGTAACCTCTGAAAGGGGATTCACATGAAACTGAAAAAACAATCAACAATCGCAGTCGCTTTATTCACTTGTGCTTTGCCAACGGTTACTTGGGCTGATGCCGTCCCCGCCCAGTATTGGGTGGATATTCACACCTCTAATATGTCGATTCCAGGCATGGATAGCGGCATGGCGGGCTTAATGGGTGAGATGATGGGCGGCGGGGCGGGGAGCGAAAATGCTTTTGGTCACGCGACCAACGATGGCGTGTCCGCGGGAGGGGCGGGAAAATGGATGGATAATGCGTTACACGTCAGTAAAGTTCCTGCCGGGTCAAAAGGCACACATGCGCTGCCTTCAGGCATGTCTATGGGCGCATCTATTCCCCTGATACCCGTTGAGTCAGGAAAAGTGGAGCCTGGTAATAGGGAATATACTGACCCTAAAATGCAGGAAACAGGCAAGATTTATTTTTACTGGGGATGCAGTGAAAAAGTGCGCTCTGGCCAGCCCAAAGTGATTGATTTTTCATCTAAAAGTGGTTTTGGTAAGTTTTTAGCAGGGAACTACACTGCGGATCGCGGGGCGCGGGCAATTGCTGGCAACTCTATTTGGCCTAATGTCCAAGATAAAAAACGTGTGCCTGATAATGCCTCACTGGTAGGTGAACATGTCATTTCGGGCGACGGTGTACCGGAGGGGATGAAGTTTGGTGTTGATTCCAGCTATGATTTTATGCCTAAAATTGAAGCGAAAGCGACGGGTGAAACCACTGGCTCTGTGAATGTGGCCTGGAATAATGTCGCGAATGCTAAAGCCTATTTTTTAAATGCGATGGGCTCTAAAGGCAAAGGCGATATGATCATTTGGAGCGCAAGCGAAAAGCCAGAACCGGGTTGGGGTTTAATGAATTATTTAACTCCAAAAATGATCGAAAAATTGCTGAAAGAAAAATTGATTTTGCCTAACAGTCAGCAAAGTTGTGCTATTCCTGAAGGTATCTTTAAGGAAACGCAAGGGGTGATGGCGCAAATGATTGCTTATGGACCTGAACTCAATGTGGTTTACCCAGTGCCAGATACCAAGAAAAAAATCAAACCTGAATGGGCGTCGCGCTTGCGCATAAAATCCACCACAATGGTCATGTTAGGTGGCATGGGTGCAAATAGCGGCGCTAACCAGGGGCAAGATTCTGGTAGTGCAGGTGGTCGTAATTATACGGCCGATAAAGCAGGTGGCTCTAGTACCGATAAACCGAGTGGTACTGGTAGCAGTGTGTTAGATAAAGCGAAAAAGTTAAAAGATGTGTTTGGTTTTTAACGTCATTGATTTAGCTTGAGTATTACGCATTATTTGGTGTTGACGGTAGGCATATTTTGTAGCTTACCGTCAATTGCAATAGAAAAGTGGCAGCCAGCAGCCGATATCGCATCGGCTTTTTTCTTGTCTGTTAACGGTAAGGCGGTGTGGCAAAGCAATGCAGATAAGCGTTTGCCGCCTGCCAGTTTAACTAAGCTTGTTGCAGCTTTGGTGATCGTTGAAAACCCAAAACTAGACGATTGGGTGACGATTAGCAATAATGCCACCAAGCAAGACGGCACAACATTGCACCTCAAATCTCAAGAACAGTTCAGAGCTGCTTATTTGTTAGGTGCGATGCTGATTAAATCAGCCAACGATGCTTGTATGGCACTCGCTGAGTGGGATGCAGGCAGTGAAAAATCTTTCGTTAAAAAAATGAATGCAAAGGTGGCGCAGTTAAGGCTTAAAAACACCCACTTTACTAACCCATGTGGGTACGATAGCCCTAGTCATTACAGTAGTGCAATTGATTTAATCAGCATCGCGCGCGCGGCTAATCTTCAGCCAAAAATTAAAGTATGGACGGATATGCAAAGCTATACTTTAGAATCTAAGGCAGGTAAGAAACGATACGTTATCGCCAGTAATTTGTTACTTGGCCGCGTTGAAGGTGTCGATGGTCTCAAAACTGGATTTACGCAAAAAGCGGGTAAATGTTTGATTGCGCATGGCAGGCGTAATAGCAGAGAAATTTATCTGGTCATGTTAAACGCGCCTAACCGATGGTGGGATGCTGATGAATTGCTGAATCGTGCTTTTGATGAAGATTTCAAATAGCGTTGCTATTGGTTTAATTGGCCTATTGCTGCTAATGGCATACGGGCACACGCTTAACTTTCCCTTTCAGTTTGACGATTACAATGTGATTGTTGATGAGCCAAAAGTGCATGGTTTAAGCGCATGGTGGCAATATACGTGGCAATCTATGCCAGAGCTACGCCCAATGCTTAAGCTCACTTACGCGCTTAACTGGCAGTTGGAAGCAGCGCCCCGATTTTTCAGGCTATTTAACCTTATCTGCCATTTGTTTACCACTATTTTGGTCTGGCGTTTTAGTTTAAGACTTTTGCCATATTTGAAAGTGGATGAGCATCATCATCGATCGATAGCGCTACTTACAGCGTTGTTATTTGGCTTACATCCAGCGCAGACTGAAGTGGTGACTTATATATCAAGTCGCTCTACAGGCTTAATGACCTTATTCAGCATTACTTCACTTTTGTTTTTTTTAGCCTGTTTGCAAATACAAACAAAGCTAAAAATAAGCTATTTTCTGGCAAGTGTTGCGTTTTGGATACTGGCAATGTTAGTCAAAGAACCTGCAATGATACTGCCACTGCTGGCATGGCTGTTGTTTAGATTAGTGCATCCCCCAGTGCGTATGGTTGACTGCATAAGCGCGTTATCAAGTTTAAAAAAGTTGCTACTTATACTAATGCTCAGCGTGCCGATTGTGTACATAAGCACTACACCGCAGTACGCAAGGCTAGTGATGCGGATTTTTTCGCTAGATAATCTCTACACACAGCTTCTTAGTCAGCCTGTCGCACATCTGCATTATTTAACGCACACCTTATTCGGCCTAAACCTAAATATAGATTATCAATTGGATGTGCCAAATACGTTCAATATGAGCACTGGCTTGTTCGTGCTATTGTTGTTGGTGATAATTGGCACTGCTTTGTTTTATGTAAAGCGTTTCCCGCTGATATGTTTCGTTATCTTGTGGTGGTTTATCTGCTTAATTCCCAGCAACTCCATCATTCCGCGGCTAGATTTGATCAATGACAGGCAGATTTATATGGCTAGCATCGGGGCATTATTGCTCATCGCTACAGGTGTTATTATGGCTGTCAGTAGGCTTGAAAAGATTCAACTTTTTTGGCTGTTACCTATTGCCTTATTGAGTTTTAGCCTGCTTGCTACCTGGCAAAGAAACTGGGATTATGAGAGTGAAATTAGCCTGTGGCAGGCCAGCATACGCCAGGCGCCCGACAATTCGCGGGCATGGAATAATTTAGGTTATGCGTACCTGCTGGCACATCAAAATGCACAGGCGAAATTGGCCTTTGAAAAAGCCTTGCAATTAGATGAAAGTAATTACAAGGCTTTTTATAATTTGCAGCAACTTAAAGATAAGTAAATGTGTGCTCAATGAAGCTCACGCGTTTCTAAAAATTCAATTTCCGGATAACGTTCTTGTGCCATTTGCAAATTCACGCGATTAGGCGCGAGATAAACATATTCTTCTGCACCATCCAGCGCTACATTAAAGCCGTATTTATCTGCAATGGCTTTGAGGTCCGCATCTTTACCGCGTAACCAGCGCGCGGTGTAGCAGTCGTAGGGTTCAAACACCATATCCACGCTATATTCATGTTCTAATCGGTGCGCAACCACTTCAAATTGCAGCATGCCGACTGCGCCTAATATCAAGTCGTTGGACAATAACGGTCGGAATAATTGCGCCGCACCTTCTTCAGCTAGTTGTTTAAGTCCTATTTGTAACTGCTTCATTTTCATGGGATTTTTAATTCTTGCACGGCGGAAAAATTCAGGCGCAAAAGATGGAATGCCCGTATATTTTAGGTTTTCACCCTCAGAAAAGGTATCGCCGACTTTAATCGTACCGTGGTTGGGGATGCCGATAATATCACCTGAATATGCTTCATCCATGGTGGTACGATCTTGTGCCATAAACGTAATCGCGTTGTTAACTGCCATTTGTTTACCTGTCGATACTTGCTTGATTTTCATGCCGCGCTCAAAACGGCCAGAACATACGCGCAAGAAGGCGATGCGATCACGGTGTTTCGGGTCCATATTGGCTTGAATTTTGAACACAAAACCTGAAAACTTAGGCTCATCTGGCGCAACCACGCGGCTCGCCGCATTGCGCGCCAGTGGAGCAGGGGATAAGTCCACTACCGCATCTAACAAGCTTTGTACGCCAAAATTATTGATGGCTGAGCCAAAATACACAGGCGTTTGCTTGCCGCTTAAATAGCGCGCCGCGTCAAAAGCATGCGATGCACCACGCACCAACTCAATATCTACTCGAAGTTCAGCCGCCACGTGTCCGAGCAATTCGTCTAAACGCGGGTTATCTAAGCCTTGAATGACTTCTGAGGTGCCTTTTTCTGCACGCGGGTCAAAGAAAGAAATGGTGTCGGTGTAAAGGTTATACACGCCGCGGAATGATTTACCCATGCCAATCGGCCACGTCATGGGCGCGCATTCCATGCCTAACGTGGTTTCAATTTCGTCCAGCAACTCAATCGGCGCGCGGCTTTCGCGGTCGAGCTTGTTAATAAAGGTGATAATCGGTGTATCGCGCATGCGGCAAACATTCAGCAACTTAATGGTTTGTGCTTCCACGCCGTTTACCGCGTCAATTACCATTACGGCAGAATCCACGGCGGTTAATGTGCGGTAAGTATCTTCAGAGAAGTCATCATGACCAGGCGTATCAAGCAAATTCACCATGTGTTCACGGTAGGGGAACTGCATGACTGAGGAAGTCACCGAAATACCGCGTTGTTTTTCCAGTTCCATCCAGTCAGACGTCGCATGGCGTGAGGCTTTTCGGCCGCGCACTTCACCCGCCACTTGAATCGCACCGCCGAACCACAACAGTTTTTCGGTGAGCGTAGTTTTACCTGCATCGGGGTGCGAAATAATGGCAAAGGTACGGCGACGGGTGATTTCTTCTTGAAGCGATGACATGTTATGCGTGAACTTAAAGTAAAACGCCATTTTACCTTAAATACCTTTCGGCTCGTAGGTTGCGCTTATATTGTTGGGCTAATAGAACCGTATCTTGCCGTTGTATTAGGTTGAATGGCGCATTAATGCTGATTCTACTGTAAGTGCTGAACAAACCATGCTGCCGCCTGACGGGCTACTTCTTCTAAAGCACCAGGTTCTTCAAATAGATGCGTCGCATGCGGAATAATGGAAAGCTCTTTTTCGCAATGCATTAAGTCATAAGCCTCTCTGTTGAGCGCAATCACCACCTCATCCCAACCGCCTACTAATAGCAAGGTCGGGCAGGACACGCGACTAAGGGTATCGCGACCTGCAAGGTCAGGGCGACCGCCACGCGAGACTACTGCGCAAATGGTTTCTCCATAGGCTGCAGCAGCCTGCAAAGCTGCTGCAGCTCCTGTGCTGGCGCCGAAATATCCAACAGGCAAGCCTTTGGTTAGGGCCTCTGCTTTCACCCAGCGGGTAGCCGCCTGCAAACGCCTGGTCAGCAAAGGGATATCGAAACGTGTTTGATAGTCTGTATCTTCCTCTAATGTAAGCAGATCCATCAGCAGTGTGCCGATGCCGTTATCACGCAACGCTTGAGCGACAAAGTTATTGCGTGGGCTGTGCCGACTGCTGCCGCTGCCATGGGCAAACAGGACAAGAGCGCTGGCATTCTCTGGCAGTTCCAGCATTCCTTCGATATGGACGTCACCTACAGGGATTTTTACAAGTTTTTCAATGGCTGTTGACACGGTTGTCCCTTCGTCAGGCGTTAGCCATGATGGCAATGGGGATGCGTTTCCTACCGAAAGTTCCAGCTTGTTTCGCAAAACGTCCAGCGATACTGGTGGCGCAGTCAGGGCAGCAACCGTCTTGAGTCAAACGATACTGGTTGATTTGATACCAGTCGCGCACAATGACTGGTGTATGGCAGTGTGGGCAATAGGTCGTATCACCTTCCTGATTGTGCACATTGCCCGTGTAAACATATTGCAGGCCTGCTTTAATGGCGATGTTTCGCGCACGCGTCAGGGTGGCAGGCGGCGTGGCGGGAATGTCTGACATTTTGTAATCCGGATGAAACGCAGAAAAATGCAGCGGTACATCAACCCCTAATTCTTTTTTGATCCATTGACACATGGCGGTGATTTCTTCATCCGAGTCGTTTTTACCTGGAATCAGTAAGGTCGTGATTTCAAACCAGACATTCGTTTCGTGCTTGAGATAGCGCAACGTATCCAATACCGGCTGCAGATGCGCACCCGTTAATTTGAAGTAGAAATCATCGGTAAACGCTTTTAGATCGACGTTTGCGGCATCCATTTTTGCGTAAAAATCTCGTCTGGCCTGATCATGCATATAACCCGCAGTCACCGCAACCGTCTTGATGCCGCGCGCATGGCAGGCGTCCGCCACGTCCATCGCATATTCTGCGAAAATCACGGGATCATTATAGGTAAATGCGACGCTTTTGCAGCCATATTGTTCTGCTGCCAATGCAATAGCCTCGGGAGAGGCTTGATCCATCATTTTATCCATATCTTTGGATTTACTGATGTCCCAATTCTGGCAAAATTTGCATGCCAGATTACAGCCGGCCGTGCCGAATGACAACACACTGCTGCCCGGATAAAAATGATTCAGCGGTTTTTTTTCGATAGGGTCAATGCAGAAACCAGAAGAACGTCCATATGTTGTCAGAATCATCTGGTCATTTTGACGCATGCGCACAAAGCACGCGCCGCGCTGTCCCTCATGTAATTTGCAGTCGCGCGGGCACAGGTCGCATTGCATGCGGCCGTCTTCAATCATGTGCCAGTAGCGGCCTAAATAACTCGAATTTTCTGTCATATTGTTGACCCCTTGCTTAAGACTTCTACCGCTTTTGTAATATCCTTTTCTTTCCATTTACTGACGGTATAGCGATAAAGTTTGACTTCGTTATCCCAGAATTCTGGCGATAAGCCTGCCTTATGTTTTAGATGCGTCATAAACAAGGCCGCATCAGGCAGTTGTTCCCAAACTTGCGGAAGAAAAGTGCTGCGGTAACGGTCAAACTCGAAGACAATGCCATCAACGCCAGGTTGTAGCTGTGCCAAAGCATCGCGTTCGCTAGCAAATGTAATGGCCTGCATGGCTGAAAGCAGTGAAACCTCGATTTGTGTATGGTCTAATTCTGCTACGGTCAGCGGTGAAAAACGCGGGTCACGGAATGCGGCAGCATGGGCGTTGGCCTTGACATCGATGATTAACGAGCGATGCGCTTCTAAGGTGCCGATACAGCCGCGCAATTGTGCATTTTGCGTCAATGTTACGAAGCTCGCACCTTTTTCGTGTAACCACGGAAAGTCCTCATTGACCTCACCGTATGGCTTATTTAAGGCTTTTGCAATAGAAGCCCGTGCAATGGGAATCAGCACTTGTCCAATGTCACCAGTGGCACTTTCAGTGACGTGCGTCATCAGTTGCTTCCTCCGTGAAAATCAACGAGGCATAACCAACCACACGATGCTTGTCGCCACCAGTATCACCGGAGTTGCATAAATCTAGTAGAGTTGGCTTTAGGTGATGACGCTTGGCTGATAAAGTTAAACCATTCACTGGTGTGCCGCCACAGGCTTGCTGATGCGTGATGGTGTTATTCAGGTTGAGGATATTTTGCACTGTCGTTTTATCGACGGTTTGCGCTAATTCATAAGGCAAAAAATGTGAAAGGTCAGAGCTCACCACCACAAGCGTTTCTGGTCCGCCCCAAAGCGTATCCAGCACTTCTGCCACTTCGGCAGGGGTTGCGTCACCAACCGCCAGTGGTACGAGCTTGAAATCTTCTAACACAGTTTGTAAAAATGGCAACTGCACTTCCAGTGAATGTTCCTGTGCATGTGCAGGAGCGCTCACGACGACTTGATTGAGATGGGCAATCGATGCGATTGCGCTGTGGTCGACTTCAACTGTGCCTAAGGGTGTTGCAAAAGCATCGACATCGGGTAACGCCAAGCCGCGCACTGGCACACGATGCACAGGCCCCAACAGCACAACACGTTTAATGGTGTGACGTGCAGGCGTCAGGCGAGCATAAGCAATCGCGGCGGTTTGGCCGGAGTAGATATACCCAGCGTGTGGAACAATCATTGCCTTGGGCGAAACTTGGCGCTCAGCAGGGTTTACCGCATTCATTAACGCTTTAATATCACTCACCAATACTTGTTTATTGCCAGAGTAAAAGGTACCGGCTACGGCAGGTTCACGGACAGTATGCATAGCGCTCCTTAACTACATAACAAAAAGATCGTAAACGCAATGTTGGGATATTCAACTGTTTTTCAAGCTGGATAGGTAGTTACACTTATAAGCATCACAGCGCAAAATATGCTGATGAATGTAGAGAAAAAAGCAGTGTTTTTCTCCCGAGAGATAATAACGCCTCTGGAAGCCTTTATTTATAAGGCTCACAGAGCATCGAAATAAGATGCGATTAAATTAAGCCCTTTATTGAGTGTTTTATGCTTACTTATAAAGACGCAGAAATGGGAAAGTTTAAGGTAGGGTGTATGTGCAAACCGTATGAATTAGAACGTAAACTAAAAAAAGTGATTTATCTCTGAATTTACCGCTGTAACAAACATCAGCTTAAGTCGTTTTGTTAGAGTAACGCATTTTTAGCCATGGGCACGTGCCCAGCTCACAATGGCTTGCGTTCCTAATGCGCCTGCCTGCCGTGCGACTTCACGTCCAGCCTTAAATAGTGCCAAAGTAGGAATGCTGCGAATTCCATATTTGGCACCCAGTAATTGTTCAGTTTCGGTATTTACTTTCACCAGACGAAAGTGCGGTTCCAGAATTTCAGCAGCTTCTGCGAATGCAGGAGCCATCATTTTGCACGGCCCGCACCAAGGTGCCCAAAAATCCACCAGTATTGGCGAGTCATTTTTTTCGATATGTTTGGTAAAGGTTGCCGTCGTTAGCTCTAGTGGCTGACCATTGAACAAGGGTTTGTGGCATTGCCCACAATTCGGGTGCTGAGTCAGGCGTGCGCTTGGAACGCGGTTAATGGACTGGCAATTTGGGCAGACGAGATGTAATGAATTAGTCATGAAGGTTCTTTCATCA
>JBARQL010000173.1:0-3520 GCA_049643685.1 Methylotenera sp. | reverse complement strand
GCCTCTTTGACTAATTGTGCGCGTAAACGACTTAAATCACCTTCGTCTAAAGTAGGAAAACGTTGATACAACTGGTTTGCAATAATAAAATTGAGCGCTCCATCCCCCAAATACTCTAAACGCTCGTTATTCTGAGCGCCATAGCTGCGGTGAGTCAGCGCTTGGTTGAGCAGATTACCATTTTCAAATTGGTGCGTCAGGCGTTTAGCTAAATGCAGTTGCGACATTATCGTGGACTAAGTTTTATCAGAATGCCTATAGCTTGCTATCAGTCGATGTTTCAAAATCCATCACCACACTAATGTTACCAAACAACGGTTTAGTCACCTGATATTTCGCAGAAACAACGGTTTCACCCGTACTATTTTTATCGATAGTCAGATCTTTACCTGTGATAACAGTGATATAGCCAGTATCTGCACGTCTGTCAAATGAATCCATAATCTCTTTTTTACTCATGCTACTCAGCGATTCTTGCTTCATGGCGCGGATGACGGTTTTAACCGAAAAGTGCTCCTGATAGGCAGGAAAAAGTTTCATCGCAATCATTGCAACAAACACAATCAAACCACCTACAAACATCATGCCTAGCAAGGTTGCGCCCGCTTGTTTCTTAAGATCATTCTGATTTAAACGATGCAATTGTGTGTTTAATTGACTTAACATGATGGTTTCCTCATTAAAGTAATAACTTGCTTATTGATTGAAAGTGCCCGCTACTAATGAACGGAATTACCAATTCTAGATCCCTGATCAAAATTCATCCAGATAAAGAAAGCCTTGCCGACTAAGTTTCTTTCTGGCACAAAACCCCATACACGGCTGTCTTTACTATTATCACGATTATCTCCCATTGCAAAATACTGCCCTGCAGGAACCGTAATTTCCTCACCATTGGCGAATTTACTACCAATCTCATCCGCATTATAGTTATTATCCCACTCATGGATCAAAATATCATGTTGCACACCAACCAATGATTCTTGGTAGTGTTTTGCCGTCACCGCATTCAAGCCAGGTGCGACATAATCATAATCACCTACATCATTGACCTCAATCTGCTGCCCATTGATGCTCAATCGCTTATCTTGATAGCGAATTTTGTCGCCAGGCAATCCCACCACACGTTTAATATAATCGGTGGTCGGCTCTGGCGGATAGTGAAACACAAAAACATCTCCACGTTTTGGCTGGTTGATTTCATAAAAAACATTATTCAAAATAGGCACACGCAAGCCATAGGTAAATTTATTCACCAATATGTAATCCCCAGCAAGTAGCGTTGGCATCATCGAGCCTGACGGAATTTTGAATGGCTCTACAATAAAAGAGCGCACAAAAAATACCACTAGAATCACAGGGAAAAAACTTTTGGCATATTCTACAGCCACAGGTTCAGCAACACCTACAGGGCGCTTTTTACGCAACACCAGACTATCTAACAACCAAATAAATCCAGTGACCACTAATATTGCCACCATGAACAACGCAAAATACATGACTGATTATCCTAACTATTTATTTCTTTTTTGTCGGTAAATCTAACTATTTATTTATTTCATTAACGATAAATAAAGCTATTTATCTCTTTTCTTGAAGATAAATATTACTATTTATCTTCTACTCTTAAAATCGCTAAAAACGCTTCTTGTGGAATCTCTACGTTACCCACTTGCTTCATACGTTTTTTACCTTCTTTTTGCTTATCGAGCAACTTGCGTTTACGTGAAACGTCGCCACCATAACATTTAGCTATCACGTTTTTACGCATCGCTTTCACGGTTTCACGCGCAATGATATTCGCACCGATAGAAGCCTGAATCGCGACATCAAACATTTGGCGCGGAATCAACTCACGCATTTTAGCCGCTACTTCACGGCCGCGACGCACACTATTTTCCCGGTGTACAATCATGCTGAGCGCATCCACTTTCTCGCCGTTGACCATAATATCAAGTTTGACCAAATCTGCCGCACGAAACTCTAAAAACTCATAATCCATTGATGCATATCCGCGCGATACGGATTTTAGCTTGTCAAAAAAGTCCAGCACCACTTCATTCAGCGGCATTTCATAACTCAGCATGACTTGCCGACCCATATACTGCATATTTTTTTGAATGCCGCGTTTATTGTTGCATAAGGTCATCACCGGACCCACGTAATCTTGCGGCATCAATAAATTGACGTTAATTACTGGCTCGCGGGTTTCTTCAACGCGAGAAGGTTCAGGCAAACGTGAAGGATTCTCAATCTGCACCACTGAACCATCTTTAAGCAACAATTCATACACCACTGTAGGCGCGGTAGTAATTAAATCCATGTCGTATTCACGCTCTAAGCGTTCTTGCACGATTTCCATGTGCAGCAGGCCTAAAAATCCGCATCTAAAACCAAAACCTAATGCGGTTGAATTTTCTGGCTCAAACAAAAGAGAAGCATCATTCAGACTCAGTTTTTCCAGCGCGGTTCGCAAGGCTTCAAATTGATTGGATTCTACTGGATACAGCCCTGCAAATACCTGTGGTTTCACTTCTTTAAATCCTGCCAGCGGCTCTTTTGCTGGCCTATCAGTATGTGTCACTGTATCGCCTACTTTAGCATCGGCAAGTTCTTTAATCCCTGCAATCACAAACCCAACTTCGCCAGCAGATAATGATGTTTTCTGTAAGGACTTCGGTGTAAACACGCCCACTTGCTCACACAGATGCTGAGCGCCTGTCGCCACCAGGCGAATTTTTTCTTTTGGTTTCAGCACACCGTCAATGACACGCACCAGCATCACCACGCCTACATAGTTATCAAACCACGCGTCGATCACCAAAGCCTTAAGAGGTCCATCCACATTACCTTTTGGCGGAGGCACTTTTGCAATCACCGCCTCAAGCACATCCCTAACACCTAAGCCCGTTTTAGCCGAGCAACGCACCGCATCGCTCGCATCAATGCCAATCACATCCTCAATTTCTTGCATCACACGTTCCGGGTCGGCTGAAGGTAAATCTATTTTATTTAACACTGCCGTCACTTCCACACCCAAATCCAGCGCGGTATAGCAGTTCGCCACGCTTTGTGCTTCCACACCTTGCGAAGCATCCACCACTAAAAGCGCACCTTCGCAGGCTGAAAGCGATCTAGAAACCTCATAACTAAAATCTACGTGACCTGGTGTATCAATCAAATTCAGATGGTAAATTTGTCCGTCATCAGCCTTATATTCCAACGCTGCTGTTTGCGCCTTAATGGTAATGCCGCGTTCGCGCTCAATATCCATTGAATCAAGCACTTGCGCTTCCATTTCACGGTCAGCCAAACCGCCACATAAATGAATAATGCGATCGGCCAAGGTCGATTTACCGTGATCAATATGCGCGATAATGGAGAAATTACGAATGTTTTTCATTTAGTCTTTAAGCTTTTATACAAACAAATAAGGCGCCTTAAGCGCCCTTTCACAATAGCCGTGATTTTACAACAAATGCCTGATTAATTTGTAATTATTTATGGGAATTTGATTGGC
>JBARQL010000172.1:0-28157 GCA_049643685.1 Methylotenera sp. | reverse complement strand
ATATATCTATTGCATAATTATTAGATATATCTAATAATACAAGCTAATTTGATTAACTTAAATCATAGCTTGGTCAGAGTATGCAATCACACATAGTCCACTCTTTGTCATTAATGCTGCCGTAATGGGCTTATTTTTGGCGCAAACAGACTTAATTCAATTGACTGGCTATGCCCGTAAGGCAAAGCAATGCGCTCAACTATCCATCATGAATATCCCTTACCGCGTGAATGTGAGGGGTGAGCCTTTGGTGACCATCGCCTACATTAATGGATTAAAAGCTGAGCCAATTAAAACAGGCTGGCAATCCAATCTAATGGCAGCTTAAACCATGGCACAGGGTCGTAAGCCAACAGTTCATGCGAATTTACCACCACATATGCGTGCACGCGTACGCGGCAACACTACCTATTATTACTACGACACTGGCGGCAAGCCTCGCAAAGAAATTTCACTAGGTAAAGTTTATGTTGAAGCCATCCGAAGGTGGTCTGAGTTAGAAGGCAAAAAAACCACGCCACTGATTTACTTTAAAGATATTGCTGATCGCTATTTGCTCGAGATTGTACCCACTAAAGCAGCACGCACACAAATCGACAACGTACGCGAAATGCAAAATTTAATTGCATTTTTTAACAATCCACCTGCACCCATCGCAGAAATTAGACCAATACATATTAGGCAATACCTGAATTGGCGTACAGATAACGGTAAAAAAAGTACAGTTCGCGCCAACCGTGAAAAATCTTTGCTTTCTCACCTATTTAACATTGCACGTGATTGGGGTGCATTAGATACTGTTAATCCATGTCAAGGCATAAAGGGTTATACGGAAGAAGGTCGAGATGTTTACGTCGAAGATAATATCTATGATGCAATTTATCAAGTGGCAAGCCAGCCACTTAAAGACGCACTGGATTTAGCTTATTTGACTGGGCAACGTCCTGCTGACGTTATCGCGATGAGTGAGGCAGACATCCAAGATAAAATTCTGCTAGTTCAGCAAGGCAAAACCAATGCTAAGCTACGCATTAGCATTACTGGGGAATTAAAATCACTCTTAGAGCGCATACTGAAAAGCAAGCAAGCGCACAAAGTGCGTACTTCGCAATTGATATGCACCGAAACAGGCAGACCGATTAGTCAAAATGCATTAAGACTTAGATTTGATAAAGCACGGGATAAAGCCATTAAACAAAACCCCGCAATAGCAAAAGATGTTAAGCATTTTCAGTTTAGAGACTTAAGAGCCAAAGCAGCGAGTGATAAAGCAGAAAGTGAAACAATGCGTGATGCTCAACTACAATTAGGTCATAGCTCCATGGCTATGACAGAGCAATATGTTAGGCAACGTCGCGGGCAAAAAGTAAGCCCAACCAGATAGTCTAAATTCCCTAAAAATATCTATTTACGGAACAAAATTTCGTTATATATACAAGCATATTATTTACAAGTGAGCAACGGTTGCTTTTAGGTTTTAGCCACTAAAGTGGACGATTTTTTTCGTTTTCAGAGACAGCCTCTATAAAAACTTAAAAATATAGGGTATTCGTAAAGTTTTGTGTATTGACAAAATTTAGGGTAATGCTACAAAGTAATTAAATCTCGTAAAATAATGTCGATTTTAGTTTCTAATAGTCCGCTTTATGGCAATCTAATTGATAAGTTATGGGGCAAAAATCGGCCACTTTGAGACATACAAAAATTTTAGATGAACTTCCACTTTGGGGACAAAGCGGCCAGTCAATTTTATTAATCTCGTCGCTATATATCTAATAGAGCAGACATTAGCAATTTTTTGGTTCTTATCAACTTTCACATTCTAAGAAAAGAAATTAGTCACAAAAGCTTTAGTAGAATATTTTCATTGCGAATAAAAGTTGCCATTTAAAAATATTAAGCTATAAAACACTTAAACTTAGTAGCATGGTAAAGTTGATGGATACACTGACCGAAGAAAATCATGTTACTAATTAAGTTAAAAATACGTGACAAAATTATTGGCTTATTGGTCTTTTACTTTCTTGTTGCTTTAGTGGCCATTGGATCAACATTACTTGTCTCTTGGCGCCTTGAAGGTGGCGCTGCGGCGATTAACGATGCTGGAAGGGAGCGCATGCGTTCTTATCGAATCGCTTACTTGTTAGAACAATATGTAAAACAACCTGCCTTACCGTTACTCCATGATATTGACCAAGAGGTTATATTCTTTGAGAAAACTCTAAGTGAACTTGAAAGAGGCAACTCGCAACGGCCACTTTCACTACCTAAAGATGCGGCTGTTAAATCTCAGATGTCAGAGCTACGCAGTTCTTGGCAAAATACGATTCAGCCACATATTACAAAAATTCTTAATCCCATAAATGCTAATGAACAACAAGTATTATTAGCGCAATACAGACCGATGCTTGAACAGTATGTAAGTGGTATAAATGAATTAGTTTCAATGGTCGAACACAGTAATGCCCGCGCAACTACTTTACTTCGTTTTTTGCAAATTGCATTGGTCAGTTTAGCGCTTGTTGGTACGATTCTTTTAGTTTATATGTTTTCAAACATGGTTGTGCGGCCAGTGATGCGTCTGCGTGAAGGCCTAGGCCGCATGGCAGCAGCAGATTTTAATGTACGTTTACCTGTGACTAGTCAAGATGAGTTAGGTGAGTTGGCTGGCGGTTTTAATCGCATGGCTGGCGAGCTACAAGATATTTACGCCACGCTTGAACAGCGTGTTGAAGAGAAATCGCGTAGCATTGAAGCCAAAAACAAAGAGCTAGCAGCATTAGATAAGGAAATGGCTGTTTCTGAAGAGCGAAATTTACTGGCGCAAGAGTTGCATGACAGCATTGCACAATCATTAGCCTTTTTAAATATTCAAGTGCAATTGTTGGAACAAGATTTGCAACAAGATAAAAAAGCTGAGGCGCAAAAAAGTTTGGCGCAAATTCGCGAAGGGGTTCAAGAGAGTTATGATGACGTGCGTGAGTTATTGGTGCATTTCCGAACACGCATAGGCAGCACGGATTTAGAAACAGCAATTCGCAGTGCATTAGATAAATTTGAAGGGCAAACTGGTATCAAAACAATTTTTACCACGCAAGGCAATGCACCTTTGTTACAACCAGAACAAGTCTTACAGGTGATGCACATAGTGCAAGAGTCGCTTTCTAATGTGCGTAAGCACGCAAAAGCAAGCAAAATGGATGTAAAACTCACTAGTGCAGAAAAATGTGTGATTGATATAGATGACAATGGCATTGGTTTTGATACATCACGGGATACAGGTGATAGTCATGTGGGGTTACGCATCATGCGAGAGCGAGCACATCGAATCGGCGCAGTGCTATCATTTGACTCAGCGCAAAGTAAAGGCACGCATATCCAACTTATACTTCCCGACTCAAATTAAGCAAGCTAAATAAACTAAAGTTTCTATGAAGCCAATAAGCGTTCTAATCATTGATGACCATACGTTATTTCGTAGTGGCATTAAGTTATTGTTAGAACGGCAAGTTGGATTTGTGGTGGTTGGTGAAGCTAGCGATGGACTAGAGGGTGTAAAACGTGCAAAGCAACTTAAGCCTGATGTCGTATTACTTGATTTACACATGCCTGGCACCAGTGGTTTGGCAGCGATTCCATTATTACGCGAAGAAGTGCCAAAAACTGAGATTATCATGCTGACGGTTTCTGAAGATGCAGATGATTTGCTGGAGGCCTTGCGCACTGGTGCGCGTGGCTATCTGCTTAAAAATATTGAAACTGATTTTTTGCTCAATGCAATACGGCAAGCCGCAGCGGGCGAGTCGGTGATGTCATCACAAATGGCAGGCAAGCTTGCCGATGCGATGCGTGTGCCGCAAAAAATAGCAAGCAATACACACCCAGAAAAACTCACGCCACGTGAACGAGAAATTATTGCAATGTTAGCTAGTGGCGCAAGTAATAAAGAAATCGCCCGTAAACTAGACCTAGCAGAATCCACAGTTAAAATTCATGTGCAAGGAATATTACGTAAACTCAATTTAGCTAGCCGTGTACAAGCTGCTGTATATGCAGTCGAGCATGGTTTGATCGTCGCGCAAGCAAAATAAAATTATGCTCATTCAAATCAAGCAAACCAATCCAAAATATGTGAAGAAAATTGCATTATTCAATCTTGGCTTTCGACCATTCTTTTTAGGAGCCAGTGTTTTTGCAATCATTTCGATAACATCATGGATGCTCGTGTATTTCTCGGTCATTCATTTTAACCCAAATGAATTTAATTCAAATTTTTTGAATTTGAGCACAGGGACTGCAATTAGTGTTTCTGCCAGCCAATGGCATGCACATGAGATGCTTTATGGCTACACAATGGCGGTGGTTGCTGGGTTTCTGCTGACAGCAGTCAAAAATTGGACAGGAATACCAACTCTTCATAACAAGCCATTAGTTGCTTTATTTGCGCTCTGGTGTGCTGCGCGAGTGTTTTTTTTATTTGGCACGGCATTTTTAATTTGGGCAGCTATAGCTGACTTACTATTTGGGATAATGCTCATTTTTGCGGTTGTCATCCCTATTATTAAAGCTAAGCAATGGGCGCAACTTGCTGTAGTCGCCAAACTCATTTTGTTATGGGTAGGTAATGTTGTTTTTTATCTTGCTTGCTTAGGTATTCTCAATAGCGGCATGATTTATGCCATTAACGGCGCAATCTTGCTGTTTATCAGTCTAATTTTAATGATAGGTCGGCGGGTCATCCCATTTTTTATAGAGCGCGGTGTAGCTATGCCCGGAAATGGCATAAGGGTTCAGTTAAAACAATATAAATGGTTAGATATTAGTATATTAGTGTTGTTCGTTGGGTTGTTTTTAAACGTACTATTTTTTCAGTTTTTCTATTTAACCATGGCGTTTTCTTGGGCTCTATTTTTAACCAACGGTTATCGCTTATTTAATTGGCATTCAGCAGGGTTGTGGCGCGTACCGTTACTGTGGAGTTTGTATTTGTCAGCTTGGTTAATCAATGTAGGGTTTTTCTTATTTGGTTTGCAAGCGCTACTTCCAAGTTTATCTATTTTAACCTTGCATATTTTTACCATTGGCGGCATAGGCTTAATGACATTGAGCATGATGTCACGCGTTTCATTAGGGCATACAGGGCGCGACATCCGCAACCCTTCTCGTTGGCTTACTTATATGTTTATTGGCATCGCTACTAGCGTGATATTCCGAGCAATAGTGCCAATGTTTACTAGTCAATTTTATATGGCCTGGGTTCTCTTTGCCTCAGTACTTTGGTGTTTAGCTTTTGCAGTTTTTGTTTGGATTTATACACCGATTTTGTTAAAACCTAGAACCGATGGCATGTTTGGTTAAGGGTATTTCAATCAACCAATTCACTACTGACAGCAACGCGCTCAAACCCAAGATAAGCTGTGCAAAAATTAAACATTGCGCTGAGCCAAAAACGTTGCCATGGAAGTCACATGGAATAAGGTTTCTTGGCCAATTCCAATAATGATATTCGCGAATACCATATAAAAATCATTTATAAAAGCACTTTAATGTTTATTTGTTTTGCATTTTCTCAGTCAAAAATAGTTCTAAAGAACTAGTCCCATTGCTTCATTAATCCTATCCCTTAGAGGAATGGTCGTAGCTTCGTTATCAGTTTAATCTTGCATCATCTGCGAGATGGGAGAAACATGATGGCGACACAACAATACAAAGCATGGTCAGTCGTGATTGCAAGTACATTGGCTTTTACTGTGTGTTTTATGATTTGGATGATGTTTGCTGTCATTGGCATTCCTATCAAAGAAACTCTGGGACTTAACGAAACACAATTTGGCATTCTCATTGCCACCCCTGTGCTCACTGGCTCACTCATTCGTTTACCGCTTGGCATGTGGACAGATAAATTTGGTGGGCGCATTGTGTTTTTTATTTTGATGATTTCTACCGTCATCCCTATTTACTTAATTTCTAAATGTACTGAGTTTTGGCAGTTTTTAGTAACAGGTTTATTTGTTGGTATTGCTGGCGGTTCGTTTACAGTGGGTATTTCTTATTGTGCTCGCTGGTTTCCAAAAAACCGCCAAGGCTTGGCCATGGGCATTTTTGGTGCGGGCAACACGGGGGCTGCCGTCACGAAATTAGTCGCTCCGCTCATTATGGTGGTCTATGGCTGGGCGATGGTGCCACAAATGTATGCAGTATTAATGCTGATAACTGCAGTTCTTTTTTGGTTTTTCACATTTTCTGATCCTGCTCATAAAGTTGGTAAATCTGTCACCATGCGCGAGCAATTGGCGGTACTCAAAGACCCTAAAGTGTGGAAATACAGTCAATATTATTCCATTGTGTTTGGTGGCTATGTGGCGCTAGCTCTGTGGATGACCAAATACTATATCGGCGAATATGGGTTTGACTTAAAAACAGCCGCATTGATGGCGGCTGCATTTAGTATTCCAGGTGGAGTATTGCGTGCTGTGGGTGGCTATTTTTCAGATAAATTTGGCGCACACACTGTAACTTGGTGGGTGCTTTGGGTGTCGCTCGTTTGCTTGTTTTTTCTATCCTATCCACAAACTGATATTTCAATAGTGACTGTAAAAGGGCCACAAACATTTCATGTTGGTTTGAGTGCGTTATGGTTCACGGTCATCATGTTCACCATGGGGATTGCGTTTGCCATCGGCAAGGCTTCAGTCTTCAAATATATTTCAGATGATTATCCGCACAACATTGGTGTGATTTCAGGTGTGGTGGGGTTGGCTGGTGGTTTGGGTGGGTTTTTAATGCCAATTATGTTTGGTGCACTGCTCGATTTAACCGGGGTGCGCACTTCGGCCTTTATGTTGATGTTCGGCATCATCTGGGTATCACTCATTTGGATGTATTGGACAGAAGTACGCCCAGTCAAAATTGGCCGCCATCATGAGCGTCAGATTGCAAAACAAGCTGTAACAATCTAGGGGGAATCACATGACTATCAATATCGAAAAATGGGATGTAGAAAACGACAGTTTTTGGGAAGCCACTGGTAAAAAAATTGCCTATCGCAATTTGTGGATTTCAGTACCAGCTTTGCTATGTGGTTTCGCTGTGTGGTTGATGTGGGGCATTATTACTGTGCAAATGAGTAACCTTGGGTTTCCATTCAGCAAAGATGAGTTATTTACGCTCACGGCGATTTCAGGTTTGGCAGGCGCTACCATGCGCATTCCAGCATCATTTTTTATCCGCTTAGCGGGCGGGCGTAATACGATATTTCTAACTACTGCCATGTTACTCACACCTGCGATTGGCACGGGTATTGCCTTGCAACACCCTGAGTGGCCATTATGGGCGTTTCAATTGATGGCGTTGTGGTCTGGTGTGGGTGGCGGAAACTTCGCTAGTTCGATGTCGAATATCAATACATTTTTCCCTAAACGATTGCAAGGTACGGCTTTAGGTATTAATGCAGGCATTGGTAATTTTGGCGTTACTACTATGCAGATTTTGATTCCTTTGGTTATGACTCTTGGCGTGTTTGGTGCTTTGGGTGGCGAGCCAACTAATTTGGTAAAAGATAGTGGATGGATTTTTGGGAAAATTCCCGCAGGTACGCCTACGTTTATTCAAAATGCTGGATTTGCATGGGTGCTATCGCTCGTGCCGTTGTCCATTTTGTGTTTTTTCGGCATGAATAATTTAAAAACTATTTCACCAGATAGCGAAGGCACAATAGCAGCTTTTATTAAAATTACTTGGCTTTATACGCTCGCTTTTATTCCTGCAATATTAGGGTTATATCTTTATCTGCCATCCCCAACAGGCTTAGGTTTACTCAACATGTGGGTGGCGATGCCACTCATTATTGGATCAACTTTGTTAGTGATGAAACTAGCAGCGTTTGGCACCATGAAAGAAAATTTAGCGAAGCAGTTTTCGATATTTAAAAACAAACATACTTGGTCAATGACAGCGTTATATCTAGTCACATTTGGCTCTTTCATTGGTTTTTCGATGGCATTGCCACTTTCAATTACCGTTATTTTTGGCGATAAACATTTACTGGATGCATCCACAGGTGTATGGACACATGTTAAAAACCCGGCCGCACCGTCAGCCTTAACTTATGCATGGATTGGCCCTTTTGTAGGTGCACTCATTCGCCCTGTTGGCGGCTGGATTTCTGACAAAGTGGGTGGCTCAATTGTCACACAATTAATTTCAGCCGTGATGGTTATTGCATCAGCTTATGCTGGTTACATCATGATGCAAGCTTACCATTCGGCCACTCCTGAAGTATTTTTTACGCAGTTTTTAATTATCTTCGTGGTGTTGTTTGCCGCCACGGGTTTGGGTAATGGCTCTACGTTTAGAACAGTTGGTGTGATTTTTGATCGCGTGCAGGCAGGACCAGTGCTGGGCTGGACATCAGCGGTTGCCGCGTATGGCTCATTCATTGCACCTGAAGTGATTAAGGGCCAAATTAAAGCTGGTACGCCTGAAAATGCCATGTACGGATTTGCGATTTTTTATGCACTTTGCTTGATATTGAACTGGTGGTTTTATTTACGCTCAGCAAGTGAGATTAGAAACCCTTAATTGCATTTTGATTAATTAAAAACTTGTTCTGCGCTACAACATAAATTTGCAAGGAGATAACAATGAGTCACTTTTTGGATAGATTGAAATTTTTCGACAAAGTCAAAGCAACTTTTTCAAATGAGCACGGTATCGTGACCAATGAAGATCGCCAATGGGAAGACGTGTATCGCCATCGTTGGCAGCACGACAAAGTAGTACGTTCCACGCACGGGGTAAATTGCACTGGTGGTTGCTCATGGAAAATTTTTGTTAAAAATGGGCTGGTGTCGTTTGAAATGCAGCAAACTGATTATCCGCGTACGCGTGATGACTTGCCAGACCATGAGCCACGTGGCTGTCAACGTGGTGCATCATTCTCATGGTACTTGTATAGCCCGCATCGTATTAAGCACCCACTCATTCGTGGTCGCCTGCTAGATTTATACCGTATTGAACGCATGACAGGTAAAGATCCTGTTGAAGCATGGACAGCTATTCAGGCCGATGAAAAAAAACGCAAAGCTTACACGTCTGTACGCGGCTTAGGCGGCTTTGTGCGCACCTCATGGGATGAGGTAAATGAGATTATGGCGGCAGCTAATGTTTACACTATCAAAAAATGGGGTCCTGACCGCATTTTTGGATTCTCACCTATTCCCGCCATGTCGATGATTTCTTACGCCGCAGGCTCCCGATACCTCTCCCTTATTGGTGCTGCATGCGGTTCTTTTTATGATTGGTATTGTGACTTACCTGCGGCTAGTCCACAAACATGGGGCGAACAAACCGATGTGCCTGAAGCGGCTGATTGGTATAACTCTACCTACATTATTATTACAGGTGCAAACTTACCTATGACACGCACGCCGGATGCACACTTTGCATCAGAGGTACGTTACAAAGGCGCAAAAATTGTGGCAATGGCACCTGATTACGCCGAATTTTGCAAATTCTCTGACCTATGGATGCCGATTCGCCAAGGCACAGATGCTGCTGCATTCTTGGCCATGGGGCATGTGGCATTAAATGAGTTTCATATACAACAACAAGACCCATACTTCCAAGAGTATGCCCGCAAATACACCGATATGCCAATGCAAGTCATGTTGCGTAAGCAAGGCGATTCCTACGTGTCAGACCGCTTTTTACGAGCTTCAGACTTTAATGGCGCATTAGGTGAAATCAATAATCCCGAATGGAAAACCATTGTTTTCGATAGAAAATCATGTGCATTTGTAGCACCAAACGGCAGTATCGGTTTTCGTTGGGGTGAAGAAGGTAAATGGAATTTACTCGAAAAATCCAATGCGCAAGACATTGCGGCCGAACTGTCTTGCATTGATGACCGTGATGATGTGGTGTCAGTCGGCTTCCCACATTTTAACCATGATGAAGCAGATTTGCTATACCGCAACGTACCTGTGCGTAAAGTAAAGCTGGCTAATAATGAAGATGCCTTGGTTGCTTCAGTATTTGATTTGCAAGTTGCACAATACGGCATAGATCGGGGTTTAGGCGGCAGTAATGTAGCAAAAGATTATAAGGATGCCAGCGTAGCGTATACGCCAGCATGGGCGGAGAAAGTCACTGGGGTAAAAGCCGCTGATATAGAGCGCACAGGTCGCGAATTTGCCTACAACGCCTCAAAAACAAAAGGTAAATCTATGGTGATTATGGGCGCTGCGATTAACCATTGGTATCACAATGATTTATCTTACCGTGCCATCATGAACTTATTGCACATGTGCGGCTGTGTGGGTCAAACAGGTGGCGGTTGGGCGCATTATGTCGGCCAAGAGAAACTACGCCCGCAAGCGGGCTGGGCGCCAATCGCCTTTGCACTGGATTGGATGCGTCCACCACGTCACACTAACTCGACCTCTTACTGGTACTTTCATACTGACCAATGGCGTTATGAAACAATGAATGCGGATAGCTTACTAAGCCCAGCAGGTAAAGGCAAAAACAAGGGCAATTCTATTGCTGACTACAACGTTAAAGCGGCGCGTATGGGCTGGTTGCCATCCATGCCAAACTTCAACCGAAACCCGATTGAACTTGCAGATGAGGCTATGCAAAGCGGCGCAACGGATGAAGCCTCAGTGGCTAAATACGTAGCTGGGCAATTGAAAGACGGTAAGCTTGATGTCGCTTATGCCGACCCTGATAACCCTGTCAATTGGCCGCGCAACTTGTTTGTGTGGCGCGCCAACCTCATTGGTACTTCAGCCAAAGGTCACGAGTACTTTTTGAAGCACTTACTGGGTGCTCAAAATGGCGTATTACAAGAAGGTGGCGCTGGCAATAACAATAAAGAAGTGAAATGGCATGAAGATGCGCCCATCGGCAAACTGGATTTAATGGTGGATATTAACTTCCGCCTCAATTCTACAGGTGCGTACTCTGACATTATTCTGCCTACAGCCACTTGGTATGAAAAGAATGACTTGAATACTACGGATATGCATCCGTTTATTCACCCATTGTCCGAAGCGGTGTCACCGGGCTGGGAATCTAAATCTGACTGGCAGATATTCAAAACTTTGGCTAAAACATTCTCGCCACTAGCTGAAAAGCATTTAGGCACGAAAAAAGAAGTGGTGGCATTGCCAATGCAGCATGACTCTGCGGCAGAACTGGCGCAACCTTTTGGCGAAGTTAAAAACTGGAAAGAAGGCGATTGTGAGCCTATTCCTGGCAAAACTATGGCGATTATCAAACTGGTAGAGCGTAATTTTGGTGATACTTATCGTAAATTTATCGCGCTCGGCCCACTAATGACCAAACTGGGAAATAACATCAAAGGGATTGATTGGAATACCGACCAAGAGTATGCAGAGCTTGCAAAACACAACAGCACGGTAAAAGAAGCAGGTGTTTCTTTTGGTATGCCGTCACTGGCTGAAGATATTGAAGTATGTGATTCTGTGATGCGCTTAGCACCAGAAACTAATGGTGAAGTGGCACATAAATCATGGAGTGCATTATCTAAAAAAACTGGCATTGACCATCACCATTTATATGCAGGTCGCCATGAAGACAAATTTACTTTCAAAGATATTCAAGCGCAACCACGTAAGATTATTACCGCACCCACTTGGTCTGGCATTGAGTCAGAGAAAGTGTCTTACACCGCAGGTTACACCAATATCCACGAGCATATACCGTTCCGCACATTGACGGGTCGGGCGCATTTTTACCAAGACCATGAATGGATGCTGGATTTCGGCGAGGGATTTTGCACTTACAAGCCGATGGTGGATTTAGGAGAGTTAAACTCATTACCTAAAACTGTTACAGACAAACCTCATCTATCGCTTAATTGGATTACACCGCACTCTAAATGGGGTATCCATTCATCTTACCAAGATAACTTGCGCATGTTGACCTTGTTTCGAGGCGGTCCATATGTGTGGCTATCTGAAGATGATGCTAAGTCTATCGGAATTGAAGATAACGACTGGGTTGAAGCATTAAACCATAACGGCGCGACAGTCGCACGTGCCGTAGTCTCGCAACGCGTACCGCGTGGCATGGCCATGATGTACCACGCACAAGAGAAAACCATCAACGTACCAGGTTCGCCTACCACAGGTAAACGCGGCGGTATTTTGAACTCTGTGACACGCGTGATTATGAAGCCCACCAATATGATAGGCGGCTACGCGCAGTTATCTTATGGATTCAATTACTACGGCACAGTTGGTTGCCAACGCGACACCATGGTGGCTTTACACAAAATTGCAGATAAAGATGTGGATTGGCTAGAACGTCCGCTTACCCCAGAACGTGAAGCTCAGTTAAACCCAGTTGGCATTGGTGCCAAATAAAAAGATAAAAGGAGAACATCATGAAAGTACGCGCACAATTCGCCTTTGTCTTTAATTTAGATAAATGCATCGGCTGTCACACTTGTTCGGTCACCTGTAAAAACGTATGGACGAACCGAAAAGGCGTTGAATACGCTTGGTTTAATAATGTGGAATCTAAACCTGGTGTTGGTTACCCAAAACAGTGGGAAAACCAAGAGGTTTGGAAAGGTGGCTGGGAACTTAAAAACGGCAAACTGGAATTAAAGTCTGGTAGCCGCACCAGCAAATTGCTCAACATTTTTGCTAACCCAGACATGCCTGAGATTGACGATTATTACGAGCCATTTACCTATAACTATGCGCATTTAAAAAATGCGCCTTTGTCAGAAGCCACACCTACTGCTAGACCTATTTCACAAATTACAGGTGAAAGTATGGAGAAAATTCAGTGGGGTCCAAATTGGGAAGATGATTTAGCAGGTGAGTACCACAAGCGTAGCAAAGACAAAAATATGGATAACATCCAAAAAGAAATGTATGGTCAATTTGAAAATACTTTTCACATGTATTTGCCACGTATTTGTAACCACTGCCTAAATGCTTCATGCGTTGCAGCTTGCCCGTCAGGCTCAATCTACAAGCGCGAAGAAGACGGCATTGTGTTGGTTGATCAAGATAAATGCCGTGGTTGGCGTATGTGCGTGAGCTCATGTCCCTACAAAAAGGTGTTCTATAACTGGGAGTCTGGCAAAGCTGAAAAATGCGTGGGTTGCTATCCACGTGTGGAATCTGGTATGCCGACGGTGTGTTCAGAATCATGCGTAGGGCGCATCCGTTACAACGGCATTATGCTGTATGACGCCGACCGCATTGAAGAACTCGCCAGCATGGAAGATACGCAAGACTTATACGAAGCGCAACGCAGCATTTTCTTAGACCCCCACGACCCTGAAGTGATTAAAGCCGCCCGTGCGGAAGGTATTAACGAAGACTGGCTAGATGCAGCGCGTAAATCGCCCATTTGGAAAATGGTGATGGACTGGAAAATCGCCTTCCCGATGCACCCTGAATTCCGCACTTTGCCAATGGTTTGGTACGTTCCACCGCTTTCGCCCGTGCAATCGCAAATTGACCAAGGCAATTTACCAGTAGGCCCAGATGGTGCAATTCCAGTGGCTGGTACCATGCGCTTGCCAGTGCAATATTTGGCAAATTTACTTACAGCAGGTAAAGAAGCACCGATTGAAAGCGCGTTAAATAAACTGATTGCGATGCGTAGTTACCAACGCTCAATTCACGTCGAAGGCACAATAGATACGCGTGCAATTGATAAGGCTGGAATTACCGAAGACCAAGCTAAAGAGATGTATCGCTACTTAGCAATTGCTAATTATGAGGATCGTTTTGTGATTCCGACTGGACATACTGAAGAAACTTTGGATGATTCATTCGGTTTTCAAGGGCAAAACGGTTTTACTTTTGGCAATGACACTTCGCGAGGCATTTCAAAAATTACGTTGTTTCCACGCCGCCGTAAAGACACGGTAGAGCCTAAAGAGGAAGCACCCCTAAGTCTTAATAAAAGCCGTTAAGGAAAAACATCATGCAAATCTATAAATTACTATCTGCATTACTGGATTACCCAAACCAAGAGTTAGTTCAACATCTGCCAGAGTTGAGCGAGTTTGTGGCGCAAAACCAGGAAATTGACCGTGCCGAAAGTGATGCTTTGCAAGGCTTTCTCGCACATTTGCAAAGTATGTCAGTCACCGAGTTGCAAGCCGATTATGTAAAAACGTTTGATATGACAGCAGAACATAGTCTGCATCTGACTCATCATTTGTTTGGTGATGATAAAAATCGTGGCCCAGCGCTGATTGATTTAGGTGAGCTATATAAAGATTACGGTGTAGAGGTGGTGACGAATGAATTGCCCGACTACCTACCACTTGTACTTGAGTTTGCGGCATATATGGATGACTCTGAGGCGACGGTATTTTTATCAGATGCTAAAAAAGTCTTGGGTGTGTTGACAGAAAATCTGCAAAAAGCCCAAAGCCCTTATGCCGCATTACTCTCAATTATTGAAAATAGGGCAACGTTAACTAAATTGGCAGCTTAAGCGAATGACATTGAGGAGAGCGAAATGAACTTACATAATTTTCTATATGGCGTGTATCCCTACATTGCTTTGAGTGTTTTTTTACTAGGTAGCTTGTTACGTTTTGACCGCGAGCAATACACATGGAAGAGTGACTCTAGTCAGTTGCTCTCAAAAGCCAATATGCGCCTCGGCAGTAATTTATTCCATGTGGGCATACTGGCTATTTTGGGTGGTCATGCGGTGGGATTGCTAACGCCACATAGTTGGTTTCAATCTTTAGGGGTTTCAGATATGGCACACCAAATGGTGGCTATTTGGGCAGGTTCAATTTTTGGAGTGATGTGTTTAATTGGCGGCGCTATTTTATGGATGCGACGTATGTTCAATGCACGTGTATCTGCTGCCAGCCGTGGCTCGGATAAATTTATACTCACTTGGCTACTTATTACGCTCATCATTGGATTATCAACGATTCCAGTATCCATTGGTCATGCTAACCATGGCAACCCTAGCGTCATGATTGCTTTAGCAGAGTGGGTGCAAAGTATTGTGTATTTACGACCAAACCCAGCATTGCTAGATAGCGTGGACAACATATTTAAAGTGCATTTATTCTTTGGTATGACCGTGTTTTTAGTGTTTCCTTTCACACGCATGGTGCATGTGTGGAGCGCTCCATTTGGCTATGTTGGCCGTCCTTACCAAATAGTACGCACCAAACGTAAATTTTAAATATTCATTGATAAGAATCTGGAGACGAACATGAACCGTCCATTAAGTGAGATATTGTTAGCGCTTTTCAGTGTTTATGCTTCAACAGTAATGGCAGAAGAGGCGGTTGCTCCTAAACCTTCAACCTTACTTGAAGCGATACAGCAAGGCAAACCGATGACAAGCTTTAGGTTACGTTACGAAAATGTAGATCAAGAGGCTTATCAACCAGCGCCTAATACTACAAAAAAATTAGATACGGCAAGTGCCTTTACGCTACGTAGCTTAATTGGTTGGCAGACTGCACCATTTCATGGTCTTAGTTTTGCGGCACAGCTCACTGATGTACATGAATTTAATGACCAGTTTAACGATAGACGTGACAATGTGAGTGAACCAGGCAAAGCAAATTACCCTAATATTGTTGACCCGGGTTACACTGACATTAATCAGTTATATGTGGACTGGACGGGCATCAAAAACACCAAGCTACGTTTAGGTCGCCAGCAGCTTAATTTAGATAATGTACGTTTTATTGGCGATATTGGTTTTAGGCAGAATATGCAGGTATTTGATGGCATCTCTGTACTCAATAAAAGTATTCCTGACACCGAAATATTTGCTGCGCATTTTGGCAAAGTACGTCAAATTACAACAAAATTACGCGATGGCAATATTGATATAATCAATGTCAAATACCGTATCACACCTACCGAAAACCTTATTGGTTATGGTTACTGGATAGACGTTGCAAATTTAGGACAGAATAATGGTAACCCTGCCGCCGTTGGCACAGCAGCGCAAGGTGGTAATGGGCTAGGTGCTAGCCAAGACTCGACACCAGCAGCAACTACAGATGCCAGTAGTAAAACGTTCGGTGTGCGCTTAGATGGGGCACATAAAATCAACGAAACTTGGAAAGCGCTCTATACTGCTGAGTACGCTAAACAAACCGACTATCAAGGTGGCAACCCAATGATAGACGCGCATTATTTAAAGCTTGGTGGTGGCGCATCGTATGATGTATGGTCCCTGCGCATAGATCACGAAGTACTCTCAAGCAACAACGGCAAGTATGCCTTTCAAACCCCACTAGGCACCAATCATTTATTCCAAGGTTGGGCAGATGTGTTTTTAGCAACGCCACGTCAAGGGATGGAAGATACCTTTATAACGTTCGCAGGGAGTATAGAAAAAGCCAAGCTCTATGCCGAATATCATGTATTCAAGTCAGATGAAAAGTATCAGTCAATTAACGGAAATTTAGGTGATCAATACGGCACAGAGTTTGATGCGAGTGTGACCTATCCATTTACACCAAAAATCACTGGCAAATTGGAATATGCAAAATTTAACGAAAGTGATGTTTATGGCACGCTAACTGGTGCAGCGCGCAAAGGGGATAAAGAAATATTCTGGCTAACAGGCATGTACACGTTTTAATTAAGTGATGAGCAAAAGTATCAACAATCCTTCCTCGCTCGTTGACCGCTATGGTCGTAAAATTGACTATATCCGCCTATCTATTACTGATAGGTGCGATTTTAGATGCATTTATTGTATGAGTGAAGACATGACTTTTTTGCCACGCGATGAAGTGCTGACGTTGGAGGAGTGTGCACGGTTAGTTAAAGTGTTTGTCTCACTTGGCGTTAGTAAAGTGCGCATCACTGGCGGTGAGCCATTAGTGCGTAAAAATGCGCTTCAACTATTTAAGGAAATTGGGCAGTTACAAGGATTGCGTGAACTTGTTTTAACCACTAATGGTTCACAGTTGGCGCAACATGCCTTTGCCTTAAAGCAAGCTAGCGTGCGTCGCATTAACATTAGCCTTGATAGCCTAGATGCAACTCGTTTTCGCCAAATCACCCGCGTAGGTGATTTAGATAAAGTGCTGCGCGGCATTAGCGCAGCCAAGTTGGCAGGCTTTGAAAACATTAAACTCAATGCATTACTCATGCGCGGCATCAATGATGACGAAGCACTGCCTTTAGCGGCGTTTGCTATGGAGCAAGGTTTAGACATCTCATTTATTGAAGAAATGCCACTGGGCGAAGTTAATCATTCGAGAAGTTCTAGCTATGTCAGTAATGAAGAAACCTTAGCATTATTGAGAGCGCGTTACGATTTAATTAGTAGCAACGAGAGCACAGGCGGCCCAGCACGCTATTGGCGTATTCCAAATAGCCGTACAAAAATTGGGTTTATATCACCACATAGTCATAACTTTTGTGAGTCGTGCAATCGAGTGCGCATTAGCTGTCAAGGTGAGTTATTTCTATGTTTGGGACAAGAAAACAAAATAGATTTAAGGCCGTTTTTAAGAGATTTTACAAATGATGATACACCCCTCAAACAAGCAATCTTTGAAGGACTTCAAGCGAAACCAAAAGGACACGATTTTGATTTAAGACGCACTACACCAGCAGTAATACGTTTTATGTCGCATACTGGTGGATAATGTATTTATATCCGATAGAAATCACACTCTAAACAATTAGCATAGTTATTAAATTTTCTGATTGTTTAAAAACAACCAGTTAGATCAAACGTCGAGTGCGGGGACAGGCTGTGTAAAAACGCTTTTCTAATTTTTAAAGTGGTATTAACAATTCAAATGTAGCATCACCTAATGGGTAAAGTGTATTTTAAATGCCAAATTATTTAAAATCTATTACCTTAAGTGGGAAATTATGCTTATCGTATGGAGTTTTTTCTGCATTTTTTCCACAATCTGGGGACAAAGTGGACTTTCAGTTTCTATACATAGCTATTTAAAAGACACTACAAGCAGACATATGTTTAAGTTATACCAAAAGGGGGCTATTTCCCCGTGTCAGCAAAACGATAAGTTGCATGACAGGCAACACAATTACTCATTGCAGCGCTTAACTGTTTGATGGTGTGTTGACTATCTTTCAGCCTTTCAGCATCAATGGCAATCGCATCAAATTTTTGACGTGTATCAAATCCCAGTTTTTTCATTTCGAGTGGAATTTTCCTAAATAATGCACCAGGAACATCTTTTTCTGCCGACATTCCTGAATTTTTCGCAATATTAGAGACAGTCGTAAAATCATTTGCCGAAAGTGCAGCTAATATACCCTGAGAATTTTGTAGCCAAGTTCGCATTTCCAGCAACAAAGAGTTGCGTTCATCTTTGTTGAGTTGAACTTCCAATCTACCATCATCAGAAGGTTTAACATCCCCTACGGTAAATTTATATGTGAATACAGCCGTTACTAACAACAGTACCACGACCAATAACCAGCTTATTTTGTTACATGTTTTCATATAATGTTTGTTAGTTAGAGTTCTAGTTTAATAGCGTAACGTTGCTTCCATCTAATACAGATTAATAGTATTACTGATTTGTATTACTATAATTCCTCTCAACTAAATTAAGAATAGGTTTTATTCCAGTTAATGTTCCGATTGCTTGTATTTGAATTTGACCTTTATTGTTGAGTAGCGTAACAGAATTAGAATGAGTAACATCACCATCCTGTGCAACTTTATACCTTCCATTGAGAGAGTTGGAAATTGCACGAACTGACTCATTATTGCCACGAAGTAATTTCCAGTTTGAGTTTAACCCTCGTTTCTCAGCAAAAGCTTTAAGTGCTTTTGGATAGTCAGTATCAGGTGTTATTGATACAAGAACGAACCCTATTTTACTTCGCATTTTAATTGGAACTTGTTTTTCAATTTCCTTCATACTTTCCACAATAATCGGACAAGAATTTGAGCAGCCCGTAAATATCAACGCTATAAGTTGCGGTTTACCCATTAAAGAATCTAGTTGAATGTACTCATTATCTTGTGTTTGCCAAGTGCCCCCGACTTGATAAATAGAATCACTTGGTAAAACTGTTTCTGCCAACGTGAGTACGCTGTAACAGAGAAAAAAGCCAATTAACAATAATCTCATTCATTACTCCAATTACTTATTATCAGTTGCACATCTAAACCCTAAGCTTTTTAGAGTAAATTTAGCATTTAGACTAGAACGAAATCCGTAACGCATAAACGCCGCATAATCACTAGGGTTCACGGCGCCAGCACTACCCGAGGCGCAATAAAGCTCTTTATTTACACTACTATCATTTCGAGACTCACCAGAAATTAGCTCTGAATTGAAATCTTCATTCCACTCCCATATCAGTCCATGCATGTTGTGCACCCCCCAATAATTGGGAATATCTCTACCTACTTCTGTTAGAGTTTGATTTGCAGCTTCAGCATACCAATCTAGTATCTTTTGGTTGTAGCCTTTTTCTCGACTTCCATCTTTTTGAACAAATGATGCCTGCGCCACGTATTCCCACTCTGCAACCGTAGCTAGACGTTTCTGTTTTGATTGACAATAGGCTTGCGCAGAATACCAAGACACAAAAACCACAGGCTTATTCATATCAGAAGGGTCAGGCTTATACCGATTATCAATTTTTACCCAATGCGTTAAATATCCATCTTCAGCAAATAGGCTAGGCACAACATCACGTTGCCACTTTGGATTTTCTAGCACAAAATATTGAAACTCACGATTAGTCACAGGCTGCTTATCTAATCTAAATGGCGGCACATTAACTAAAGGACTATCTGAACTAAGATACAGCGGGCGATACTCACCTGCCGTAATATTTGCCATGTTATTTGCTACACCATCTTGCCCCCATGCGTAAAGGGAGACAAACATCATGAGGGCAAAACAGTTTCGCAACATAGTCAAGCTTGGCGACTAACCATGGTCTTCACCAGATGGTGGTGCAACTTTACGCTGCTTATCCACTTGAGCAGGTGTAACTTGTCCGCCATTGTTACCAAAACTATTCAGTACGTAAGTCAGTACATTAGCCATTTGATCACTATTTAACGCAATTGCAGGCATTACGCTGTCATAATTTTTACCATTGACAGTGATAGGTCCAGAACGACCATTTACCAAGATGCCAATAGCACGATTATGATCTGCATTTAAAAAGTCTGATTTAGCAAGTGGCGGAAATGCACTCGGAATACCTTCACCATTAGGTTGATGACACGCAGAGCAGTTAGCTTCATATACGTTTTTACCTTGGGCAATTTGCTCATCTTTAGTGAAAGTTTTAGCAACCACAACTTTAGGATTTGCAATCGATTGTGATGCTGAGCCTTCTGGTAAGTAAACGGTGTCGGCTTGTTTACCAGAATATATGATTTTATCTTCTGGGCCAGTCACTTTCAACATGCCCAATGCACCTTTGTTAAATGCACGGAAAATAGAGTGATCAACTATAATAAAAGTGCCAGGTACATCTACTTTGAACTCAGTAATGGCCGAGCCACCTGCGGGTACCAAAGTTGTTTGAACATTATTATTTTCTAGGTTACCGCCTTCTATATAGACTTTATCAAAAATTTCACCAATCACGTGGAAAGATGAAACCATATTGGGACCACCGTTACCAACAAACAAGCGAACCGTTTCGCCGACTTTAGCAGTAATGGCTTTCTCGCCATTCAGCGCACCTACAGATCCGTTAAATACCACGTAATCAGGCTGCTCTTTAACGGCTTTTTCCATATCAAATGGTTGCAAGCCAGCTTCTCCGTACTTACCTTTGGTATAAAAATCACCTTGCATCACGTAGTATTCGCGATCCACTTTTGGCAAGCCTGCTTTAGGTTCAACCAAAATCAAACCATACATACCATTACCAATGTGCATACCTACAGGTGCAGTTGCACAGTGATAAACATATAGACCAGGATTAAGAGCTTTAAAACTGAATTTAGACGTGTGTCCAGGTGCAGTGAATGAAGAAGCTGCACCTCCTCCAGGGCCAGTTACCGCATGTAAGTCAATATTGTGCGGCATTTTTGAATCAGGGCTATTTGATAAATTAAATTCAATTTCGTCACCCTCACGAACACGCATAAACTGTCCAGGCACTTGCCCACCAAAGGTCCAAAACATGTAATCCACGCCATCTGCCATGCGCATTACTTTTTCTTGGGTTTCCATATTGATGACGACTTTTGCGGTATATTTACGCGTAATTGGTGGCGGAACATTGGGCGCTTGAGTAAGCACACCCTGAATCACTGGCAAACCACTCGCCAAGTTACTGTCATTCTTGTCTGTGCTAGATGCTGATTTTTCTGCGACTTGAGCACATGAAATCATGGCTAATGCTGTACTAATCACAGTTACAATTACTTTGGTCTTAAAGTTAAACATGATTACCTCCACTTGGCGATAGATAGGTATGACATTATTTAGAATGCCTGCGACCATTTGTCGCACCTTGGGGAGAAGAATAGCTATTAAATGAATAGATTATCTTGACGCGAATCAAGAATCAAAAATTATTATTCAGAGCTTTCTAGCGCGTCATTTGTGCATATAACAACGGCAGTTCATTTGGTAAATCTTCTGGTTTGCGTATCACAGCAAATCCGCCAGCACCAAACAAGTGAGGTAGATACTCATTGGCTTCTCTATCAATCGTCACACAGAACGGCCGTAAACCTTGCTGGCGCGCTTCATGAAGTGCCATACGCGTATCTTCAATACCATAGCGCCCTTCGTAGCGATCTAAATCATTGGGTTTACCATCAGTCAGCAACAGCAGCAAGCGTTGGCGTTGCGGTTGCTCAACAAGTAAAGCACTTGCCTGACGTATGGCTGCCCCCATGCGCGTATAGTAACCTGGCTTAATGGCTTGAATACGGCCACGCGCTAATCCGTCATATCGGTCATCAAAACTCTTTAAGCGATTAAAACGTACATTGCCGCGTTTTAATGATGAAAATCCATACATAGCGAAGCGGTCACCCGTCGCAGAAAGCGCTTCAGAGAACAAGTACAAACTATCGCGTATCACGTCAATTACGCGGGCATGGTCAGATGCATAAGCATCGGTAGAAAGTGATAAGTCAGCCAATAGCAAACACGCCAAATCACGTTGCTGATTGACTTGTGCGCGATACATGCCGCGACTATCAGAATGCTTGCCACTGAGTAAATCAGCCTCTTGCCTCACCCATGCATCAAGGTCAATTTCCTCACCGTCTTGTTGGCCTTTGAGCCAAGTTCGGGTAGGTGCCAGCGCTTGAAACTGGCTGCGCAAGCGTCTTGCAGTGCGGCGTAATTGTGCTGGTAATTCGCAGGGCTTAGCTTGCGGTGAAACAAATTCTTGTAGGCGGCAATAATCTGGCTGCATAATTTGCTTTTTGTATTCCCACTCCGGTAACGGAACACCTTCACCCAGTGGCGTATCATCTTCACCAGCAGGCGGCAGATCAAGGTCAAAACGTAACTTCGCGACGCTGGTTTCGCCGTCGCGTGCTACCGTCATCGTGTCCATATCCTCTGCGGCTAGAGCGGCACTTTCAACGTCATCTTCTTCGTCTTGTGGACGATTCACGTTGATATATTCAGTCCACGAAAACAAACTTTCAGCACGAAACATCATAAGAAAGCCATCTTTGCCATCTGGCATATCAGTTCGTTCAGCAGCGTGTTTTTTGCGACTTTTAACACCATTTTTATCTTCCGATTGTTCGCGCTCAGGCGCACCATCACTGCTAGTACCCTTGCTGGCCGCACTTACTGGCGGAGTTGGATGAGTCCAAAGCAGTACCGGTTGAAATGGTTTTTTTGACGGAGGCAACTCATGAATACTGCCAGGTTGAATTAGCGCTTGGCGAATAGCTACCTCTTGCGCAGCTTCAGCGGCAGGCAGGTTTGTTGGCAAAGGCCGCAAGGGCAATAGCACGTTGACCAATCGGTGGTATCGAGCAAGCAAGCCAGGAAAACGCTCCAGTGTTAGCATCGTAGCTTTTTGATTTCGGACAATCCAAGGTAGGTTATCATCAACCTTAGCCGCTGAAAGTGCTACAAGCCATAAATACAAATCACGATTAAGACTTCGCTCTGTGAATATATCTATCTTCTCTGGTAACCGCAGTGTTTCGCCATCGCGCCAAGATAACTCAACCCGCTCACCACTGCTGGCAAGTCTATCCCTCCAGCTACGCCGTGCGCCATGACGTGTGGATGGTGCCGCAGAGAGATTTAACCCAGCATCTCCTCCCAAAGCCCGAAAAAAAATAGCGGCAGTTTTACTGATTTCATCTAAGCTGACAGCAACATCTGCGTGCTGTTTATCCGCAACACGTGTGACCAGTTTATGCCAGAGTTCTCCGACGTATTCTTCCATGTTAGCTTGTTTCTATTAAACGCATTTATAGGCCAAACGTCGCATCAATCACTTCGCGCAATGCCACGGCAGTTTCGGGATCGTCCGTCAGCGTCTCAACCAAGGCGGCGCGGCAAGCCAGTGCTGGCTCACAACCATCTTTAATTAGGGTGGCGGCGTACACCAACAAGCGGGTACTGGCGACCTCTTCCAAGTCATGGTCTTTCAACGCACGAAATGCATTAGCAATAGAAACCAAACGTTTTGCTAACATTTCATCAATACCTGTTTCGCCAATTAGAATCGCTACTTCCTGCGTAGCTGATGGAAAATCAAAAGCGAGTGAAATGAAACGCTGCCTTGTGGAGGGTTTCATGCCTTTGAGAAAATTTTGATAACCTGGGTTGTAAGAAACCACCAGCATGAAAGATGGTGGTGCCGCCAAAATTTCACCAGTGCGGTCTATCGGCAATATGCGCCTGTCATCAGCTAATGGATGCAACACAACCGTTGTATCTTTACGTGCTTCTACAATTTCATCCAAATAGCAAATACCACCCTCACGTACAGCACGCGTTAAAGGCCCATCGGTCCACACTGTCTGACCATCCACAATCAGATGCCTACCAACTAAGTCTGCGGCGGTAAGATCATCATGGCAAGCTACAGTATGCAATGGTAAGCCGAGTTTTGCTGCCATATATGCGACAAAACGTGTTTTTCCACAGCCAGTTGGCCCCTTAATAAGCAAAGGTAGATTGTTACGCCATGCGCGCTCAAAGAGCTCAATTTCACTACCGTGCGATTGATAGAAAGGTAAGTTTTCCATGATATTTCCAATATTACTTTTATGTGGTTGTAATTGATTTTTTTGTTGATTTTTATTGAAGGCCAATTAAATAGGCCACTGCAATTAAGCCGCCAACGATGGCAAAATAACCAAACATAATGGCGCGCCACAAATACTTAGTCCTACGCAAACCCATAAAATAATTGGCAACCAACTGACTTTTTACCATGGTGATTGCTAATAGCGTAAGCATAACGCCTTTGCCCGACATGTCCGCCTCGCCTAAACTAAATGTCATGAAAGTCAACACCATCAGCACCAGCCAAACGACTGTTGAGAATAGCTTAGTTTGTGTTTTAGTGATATTCATAATTGCCTTAGCGAATGATGTAAACCAACGGGAATAAGATAATCCACAGAAAATCAACCATGTGCCAAAACGAGGCACCAGTTTCAACACCAATGTAGTCTTGTGCACTATAGCCGCCACGTTTGGCCTTCATAATAATGACTGCGAGTATGATCATCCCCATCAGCACGTGCATAAAATGAAAAAATGTCAGTGACAAATAAAACATGTAAAAATTATTAGTGCTCATGGTGATGTCTGCTGCAAACTTGGCTTGAAATTCCACCATTTTGATGACAACAAATACCCCACCAAGTAAGAAGGCGCCCGTCAACCAGTGTGTACACTGCTTACTCAAGCCATGTTTAATCGCAGCAACACCGCACATCACAAAGTAACTACTGGTTATCAGCACCAGCGTGTTAATTGCGCCTGATGTGCGGCTTAACGTGAGTTGCGAGGCATTAAACAGCTCTACATTCTTAGCGCGGGTAAAAGCATAAGCCACAAATAGCACACCAAATGCCATCATTTCAGCAAAAATAAATATCCAAATAGCAAAATCACCTGGAAGGTCTTCTTGATGATATGTTGTCCTATTTAGCTTCACATGTATTCCAGTGTTTTACTAGTCTTTAAATGTATTAAGAGAGCTTTGTAGCAATAATGGGCTGATGCAACTATTAGGACATTGATGCAAATCAAGTTGTTAAATTTACATCTATTAAACAAAAAAGAGGAGATAAAACTCCTCTTTTTTTGATTCCACTTTTAAGTAACTACTCAAGCGCTCTGGTTTCACCTTTAACAAAGAAGCTACCAATGTAAAGTAACAAACCAATCAAGAACACCAAGCCCGCACCTTCACGTGCCCAGTAGAAGATTGATATTTGATCTTGCACTGCCATGAAGCTCATCGGGGTGTTTGATAAGCGTTGCAGCCAAATCTGCACAATACCTGCACCTGTTAAGAACAAGGCAATAAAGAACATGGCAATCGTCATCAACCAGAATGACCACATTTCCATTACTTGCGCTTTTTCAGAGTTAGCAGCACGACCACGCATGATAGGCATTGCATACGAAATCATGGTTAACACCACCAAAGCATAGGCGCCGTAGAATGCTAAGTGACCATGAGCCGCAGTTAATTGTGTGCCGTGTGCGTAGTAATTCACAGGTGCTAGCGTATGTAAGAATCCCCACAGGCCAGCGCCTAAGAATGCCATGATACTTGTACCTAAAGCCCATAATACTGCCGCCTTGTTAGGATGCTCACGACGACGTTTATTTACCATGTTGAATGCAAATACAGTCATCATAAAGAATGGTATTGGTTCCAATGCTGAGAAGATTGAGCCCCACCATTGCCAGTAAGCAGGTGTACCAATCCAGTAGTAATGGTGACCTGTCCCGATGATCCCTGTGACTAGAGTCATGGTAATAATCACATATAGCCATTTCTCAATCACTTCACGGTCCACGCCTGTTACTTTAATTAGCACGAAAGCCAACATTGCACCAAGAATCAATTCCCATACACCTTCAACCCAAAGATGCACCACCCACCACCAGTAGAATTTGTCTTTTACAAGGTTAACAGGGTTGTAGAATGAGAACAGAAAGAACACAGCCAAACCAAGCATACCAAGTGTTAATACTAAACTAATTGCAGTTTTACGGCCTTTAAGCACGGTCATCACGATGTTAAACAACCAAGATAAAGCAACTAAAACAATACCAACTTTGGTTGGTAACGGTTGTTCTAAGAATTCGCGTCCCATGGTATTAAGCAAATCATTACCAGTCCATTTTGCCAATGATGCGTAAGGTACTAGCAAATAGCCAAGCACCGTTACTGCACCAGCTACTAGGAAAACCCAAAAAGTCAGAATAGCCAACTTAGGACTAAATAACTCAGTTTCGGACTCCTCTGGAATTAAATAGTAAGATGCACCCATGAAGCCAAACAGTAACCACACAATAAGCAAGTTGGTATGCACCATACGAGCCACATTAAACGGAATAGCAGGGAATAGAAAGTCCCCAACTACATATTGCAATCCCATAATTAGTCCGAATAGAATCTGACCTAGAAACAAGGCAATAGCAGCTATAAAATAAGGCTTCGCTACTGCCTGAGATGTGTATTTCATTTTGTTAATCTCCTATGATAACGACTGATTAGCCTTCTATGTTTGGTGGCCATTTATTAGTATTGATTTCTGATGAGTATTTAAGAAACTCGACTAAATCATCTAGCTCTTTATCAGTCAGATTAAATTGCGGCATTTGACGCCGCCCAGGCACACCTGTTGGCTGCCCTTTAATCCATGCTTTAATAAAGTCTGGTCCACGACGTGTATAAACATTACCTAGCTCTGGTGCAAAATAAGCACCTTCACCTAATAAAGTATGGCAACCAATACAATTATTGGTCTCCCACAGTTTTTTTCCGTGTTCCACGGCTGGAGTAATATTTTGGCTATTGTCTCGCTTCGGCAAAGCCTTCATGGTGTCAAAAGTCAGTGCAAGAAATAAAAGGAAGAAGAAAACTCCCCCACCATAAAAGACATTTCGCGCCATCGACTTGGTAAAAGTTGCGCTCATAACATTGCTCCTTTAAATTAAAGAGTGAAAAAAATACAGGTCACACAGTACCATTTAGTACTCTATAAATTCTTGACCCGAATCAAGTTTTGAAAGTTGACTAATTTAGTACACAATACGTGTGTAAGAAATATTAGGGGAATAGCAATGGAAAAAGTACATATTGCTCAAAAACTAACTGGGTTTTACATGTTCTCTGAGCTTCAATCCAGTCAAATCGAGTTTTTAGCCAATGGCACTAGAATAATAGAGGTTGCAAGGGGTGGTACTTTGTTTAACCGTGGCGATAGAGCACATGGGTTTTATTTATTACTTGAAGGTCAAATAAAGCTTGGCATTATTTCACCCCAAGGTGACGAAAAAGTAATTGGTTTAATTCAGCCTGGTGAAAGTTTCGGTGAAGCAGTCTTATTTCTTGAGCGCACCTTTCCAATTTACGCACAGGCAACTTTAGATTCTAAAGTGTTATTGATTACTAGAGATGCAATTTTTGATATTCTCGATAACGATGTCACTGTCGTTCGACGTATGTTGGCTGGTATATCGGCACGCAATCGTCAATTGGTCAATGATATTGAATCAATTTCATTGCAGAACAGCACACAACGGTTGATTGGTTATTTACTACAGATCAGTGCTGATTCGCCAAATCCAGAGCGCGTGCAATTACCAGCAAATAAATTGACAATTGCATCAATGCTCAACCTCACTCCAGAAACACTCTCACGTGTGATGCTTAGACTACAAAATGCAAAGTTAATTGAAGTAAATGGGAAAGAAATTGTTATTATTAGTGTAGAGGGATTGCGCAATTTTGATTAAAAAAGATTATAAAGTGAATGGCAGCATGTCTAGAATCAACATTCACAGTTATTAACCACAAAAGTGTTGGAATTGTAAGGATGATGGCGCCCACTTTTTGCAGACAATATCACTACCCAAAACCAATCAGTTGCATCAAAACGTTGACAGTCCGCTTTCGTTCAAAATTTGCAGACAAAACTTTATTTATGAAGGGCAGCTATGCGGATTT
>JBARQL010000171.1:0-4179 GCA_049643685.1 Methylotenera sp. | reverse complement strand
GTAAGCGCCCGCCCAGTACCGCCTATCCTTATGCCTTAAATCCCGTAAGAATAGGTGTCCACCTAAATTTAAGTGTACACCTATTTTATGACCGAATTTCTTCCCGTAATCTCAAGTCAGCCATCGGATAGACGGCAATATTCACAGGCTTTCAAACGCCAGATTGTAGAAGAGTCTCTTGTTTCCGGTACTTCCATCTCTGGCGTGGCACACTCATATGGCATCAATGCCAACTTACTGCATAAATGGCGTTGCCGCTATCGTCGCGGTGAATATGGTGTTGCGGCTGATCCTTCGACTTTATTACCTGTGCAGATAGCATCTCCTGCAAGACTGGCTAAAGCCAGTCAGCCAACCCATTCCAATCAAACCGCCTCGCTTGCCGGCGGTACCGGCCACATCGAACTGTTCGTGAAGGAAACCCGCGTATTGATTCATGGCACCCCTGACCGCCAAACATTACGCAACGTCATCGACGCCCTGCGTTTATGATTGGATTACCCGCAGGTACCCAAGTCTGGATCGCAGCCGGCGTCACCGATATGCGCCGCGGCTTTGATGGTCTGGCATCAATCGTACAATCTAGGCTGGAAGAGAATCCGTTTAGCGGTCACGTCTTTGTGTTTCGTGGCCGCCAAGGTGACCGCATTAAAGTCCTGTGGTGGAGTGGTGATGGTTTATGCTTACTAGCTAAGCGCCTGGAACACGGCCACTTCGTGTGGCCTCAAGCCACATCAGGTGCAGTGCACTTAACGACCGCACAGCTTTCCATGTTACTGGAAGGCATTGACTGGCGACGCCCCATCAGAACACATCAACCCACACAAGTGTAATGCCAAATAAGTGATACATTCGAGTAGTGAATGCCTCTAGAATATCTAGCGGTAAATAGTGTTTTTATTGCACTTATCCTATTGATTTTTATGTAATAAATACCACAAATGACGTGTGTTTATCAGCGTTATTTGGTAAAATAGCACCCATGCTGAACCGTGCCAAACTGCCTGATAACGTTGATGAATTAAAGGCATTATTGTCAGCGCAATTCACTGAAGTTGAAGCACTTAAGCTAGAAAGTAACGCGTTAAAATTAGAGCGAGATGCATTAAAACTCACCTCCAGTGATGACAAGCAAGAAATCCAGCGCTTGACGCTGTTACTGGATATGCTCAAACGCAAGCTGTTCGGCCAGAAGTCAGAGAAACTCAACCGGCAGATTGATCAGCTGGAACTGGCGCTGGAAGCCTTGCATATCTCGCAGGGTGAGCGCATCCCTGCGCAGCAACCAGAAGCTGAAGTAAAACCACCACGGTCAGCACCGCAACGTCGTCCATTACCAGAGCATTTACCACGTGACACACAAACCCACTTGCCAGCAGGCAATCTCTGCCCTGATTGCGGACTATCATTGGCGTCAGCCACGGTATTAGGCGAAGACGTCAGCGAAGTGCTGGAGTATGTGCCTGCCAGTTTCCGTGTCATTCGGCATGTGCGCCCACGCTTTGCTTGCGCATGCGGTGATTGTATCGCGCAAGCCCCGGCGCCCAATCGTCCCATTGCACGCAGCTTTGCCGGGGCTGGCTTACTGGCACACATCATGGTGGCGAAGTATGGGGACCATTTGCCGTTATATCGTCAGCAACAGATGTATGCACGCGAAGGGGTTGAACTCAGTGACAGCACCTTAGGTGATTGGGTCGGGGCTTGTCACCAGTTATTGCGTCCGTTGATCGATGCGCTACATCAGCATGTGTTCAGTGCAGAGAAACTGCATACGGATGACACACCAATTGCGGTATTGGCACCAGGTACAGGTAAAACCCGGCAGGCACGCTTATGGACCTATGTCCGAGATGATCGGCCGAGTGGCGATAGCGAAGCACCTGCCGTCTGGTTCCGTTATTCGTCAGACCGTAAGGGCATTCATCCGCAAACACACTTGCAACATTACACTGGGATTCTCCAGGCGGATGCGTATGCTGGCTACAATGTGCTGTATGAATCAGGGCGTATTCTGGAAGCGGCCTGTTGGGCGCATGTACGGCGGAAGTTCTATGATATCCATGTCAGTCGGCCTTCGCCTATGACGACGCATGTGCTGGCAGAAATCGCTAAGTTGTACCAAGTCGAGTCTGCGGTGCGTGGCAGTTCACCAGAACAGAGACGGCTAATGCGCCAAGTCGACGCAACACCTATTGTGACCGCACTGCATGCGTGGCTGACTGAACACATGAAAGCGCTGTCCCGTAAATCGGTGACGATGGAAGCCATCACTTATGCCTTCAACCAGTGGCTGGCACTCTCACGCTATCTAGACGATGGCCGTATTGAAATTGATAACAACGCGGCGGAGCGGTCGGTACGCGGCATTGCCATCGGACGCAAGAACTATCTGTTCCTGGGTTCTGATTTAGGCGGTGAGCGTGCGGCGACGATGTACAGTTTGATCGGCTCGGCTAAACTCAACGACATTAACCCGGAAGCTTATCTGCGTCATGTGCTGTCGGTGATTGCCGACCATCCGGTCAATCGGGTCGCTGAACTGTTGCCATGGAATGTGACGCTCGACTCATAAAGAGCTGCGCGTAGGTGTGAATACACAGCAATCACTTACCTTTAATAGTGCATGCATAGTGATGGCAAAATAGATGCAAAGTGATATCAATCAGATGTCAAAGTGACATCAAAATGATATCTAGCCAGATCAATTAAAAATAAATGAAGTGCAAATAAACATGTTAAAAAAAACTGTTTTGTTCGTAGGATTTTGAACCATTAACATAGGCAGCAGGGGAAGTTGAAAAAACCATTTTGGATGAAAGCTTATGGTTGATCCAATTGATATGGAATAAAGAAGAAATGCTAGAGGGTGTTGAGCGGATGCTTACGATTGTTAGCAGGAGCTAATGTAGCAAAGTTTCCAGATTCATCGCTAAGGGTGTCAAACAAAAAAAGCTGAAACCCTTATGGAATCAGCCTTTCTGTTTTGTAGTGCGCCCGAGACGATGAATCTTGGCGCTGGATTGAGGTTGTGATGATAACTAGAGCGACCGTTTTTGGCCAAATGCATAAGTTCATCAATCAAGTGTAAACGGCAGTAACATCCCCAAAGCACACGATCCACAGGTAAAGTTTACCGTCAAAAGTCAACCTACTACAGCCATTTGCAATAACTGACTCAAAAAATAATCTGATAGGATTTAACTTGAGTTCAGTATTTTTACATATGCTCATCATGGACCACGCCACCTGTCAGATCCACCATTTCGGGTGTGACTTGATCAAAATGCAATACCTTGCCACCGAACTCTTGAGCAAATTTTTCCGCATCCTGTTGGAGAGCAAAGCTAGCTAATGTAGGACCCATAGAGCCATTTTTTTTGCTTCCCAGTATATAGAAAGCCTGTTTTGCATCTATCCAATGTCCTTGTGGTTTTTCCCAGGAAGTTTTTCCCATGTCTTGGGTAAAGATACCCGTGATACGTTTTTTCTGTTCTGGCTGTAAATAAATAGAAAACATCTCCATGGTGTCGCAGAAATAATCTGGATTTCCCGTTGCGTATTGTATCTGCGCCTTAGGGCCAGGGAAATCTGCCAAGGTCATACCATCAAGCGAGCAGGAAGTTCCCGCAGTAATTTCCTGGGGAGCCGCAGGTGTGACAGGCTTGTTGCAGGCTGTAAGCGTAGTAGCAAATGCAAATGACAGGGTAAGGCGAATGAGTGAGGTCTGATTCATTTAAATCTCCATAAAGCAATCGTTAGCGGCATGACGATCCAAGCGGTCATCACTGAACCCAGCAGCCATGGACTGGATAGGCTGGTTGGAAAAACAGTGGCTAGGCCATAAAAAACTTTAATATCTTCCATACTGAAAATGTTTAGGATTCGAAATATATCGGCAGGGTTGAGTAACAATAACAAGGGAAACAATTCTTCACCAAAACTTCCCCCTGAAAGTACCAGCACCCCAAGTAAAACCAAATCATATACCAGTACAAACATGAACCATACAGCAATAGCGCCTCCACTGGCACGCGCACGATCTTTAGAGATGACTGAAACCATGACCGCTAGGCTGAGAAAGACCATACCCAGCAAAATGGCACTCACCATGAATCCTAAATAGTGATACAGTGCATTAAGGTCGATTTGATAAGCCAACAGCAAGCCAACGAGCCC
>JBARQL010000170.1:0-25511 GCA_049643685.1 Methylotenera sp. | reverse complement strand
AGTTGTAACAAATGGTGTTAAATTGTAACAAACAGCATCTTACTGATTTTTATGCGTTTCGTATAGTTTTCATCGTTTTTGTGTCACATACTTATGCTAGGTCATATTGATTATGAATTAACATGGTAAATGATTTGTCCGATAGGCTTAATTTTAGGTTTATTAAAAGCGCTAAAAATGGTATTTTATCGTTCTTTTCAATATGTTAATTTAATGGAGTTGTTATGGCTGTTCAACGCACGCTTTCTATCATCAAACCTGACGCAGTGGCAAAAAATGTGATTGGTAAAATATACACACGTTTTGAAAACGCTGGCTTAAAAATCGTGGCTGCTAAAATGGCACAACTGACCAAAGCTGAGGCTGAAGGTTTTTACGCAGTGCATGCAGCACGTCCTTTTTTCAACGATTTAGTCAAATTCATGATTTCTGGCCCTGTAATGATTCAGGCGCTTGAAGGTGAGAATGCAGTTCAAGTGAATCGTGATTTGATGGGTGCGACCAATCCTAAAGAAGCGGCTGCAGGGACAATTCGTGCTGACTTTGCAGAAAGCATTGACGCAAATGCAGTACACGGTTCAGATTCAGCAGAAAATGCCGCCATTGAAATTAAATATTTCTTCGGTTAATTTAATTAAATACATTAAATTAACTCAATAATACATTGATTAATTTATTAAATTATAATCAGGCTCAACTCGCCGAATACTTTAAAAGTATCGGCGAGAAACCTTTTCGCGCCAAGCAATTGATGCGCTGGATGCATCATTTTGGCGTGCATGATTTTACGCAGATGACGGATATTGCCAAAAGTCTACGCGAGAAATTGATGGTTGAGGCGGAAATTACCTTACCGAATGTGCAGCTTGAGCAAGTGTCGAATGATGGAACGCGTAAATGGCTGATAGGCGCAGATGTTGCAAATAGCATCGAAACCGTGTTTATTCCTGAGGATGACCGTGGCACGTTGTGTATTTCCTCTCAAATTGGTTGCGCGCTAGCGTGCACTTTTTGTAGTACGGGCGCACAAGGGTTTAACCGTAATTTAAGTGTGGCTGAGATTATTGGCCAGTTGGCGATTGCTAACAAATCGCTCAGGCAAGAAGCGGGTTATGACTTGTTGTCTGTCAATGACCGCATTATTAGCAATGTGGTCATGATGGGTATGGGCGAACCGCTCACGAATTACGATAACGTGGTGACGGCTATGCAGATTATGCTGGATGACAGTGCATACGGTTTGAGTCGCCGTCGCGTGACGCTTTCGACAAGTGGTATTGTGCCTGCGATGGATAAGTTGAAAGAGGATTGCCCTGTGGCGCTTGCAGTGAGCCTGCATGCACCCAATGATGCGCTACGTGATGTGATTGTGCCGATCAATAAGAAATATCCACTGAAAGAGTTAATGGCAGCATGTAATCGCTATCTGGAAAAAGCACCGCGTGATTTTGTGACATTTGAATATGTGATGTTAGATGGTGTGAATGACACGGTCGAACACGCGCATCAACTGCTAGCCTTAGTTGAGAATGTTTCCTGCAAGTTTAATTTGATTCCGTTTAATCCCTTTCCCAATAGCGGCTACGAGACATCCAAACCTAGTCATATCAGGGTGTTCCGTGATATTTTAATGCAAGCAGGCTATGTGGTGACCATTCGTAAAACGCGAGGGGAAGATATCGATGCTGCATGTGGGCAATTAGCAGGTAAAGTGTTAGATAAAACAAAACGTACGGCAAATAGAATTCCGATTGAGGCAATTTGATGATACGAGAAATGAAATTGAGTACAAAAATAGGCAAAATAATGTTGCTAGGGTTGATGGCTTTGATTGGCGTTGGTTGCGTTAGTCAACAACAACAAGAAAAAGAAGCTGAGAGTATGAAGGCACGGGCACGAGCACATACCGATTTAGGTGCGGTTTATCTTCAGCAAAAGCAATTTGAAATCGCTTTAGACGAATTTACGCAAGCGGCCAAGATCAATCCAAATTTTGCGACGGCATATAATGGGCTAGGGCTTGTGAATGCGGCACTTGGGAAGGATGACGTGGCGGATGAAAATTTCAAGAAAGCTGTTCAGCTCGAACCCACAAATTCCGAGGCGCGCAATAATTATGGTACCTTTTTATGCGAAAGAAGTCGGTTCGATGAATCGATTAAAGAGTTTTTAGCGGCTGTTAAAAATCCATTGTATGCAACACCAGCCATGGCTTACACCAATGCAGGCATTTGTTCGGTGCGTAAAAAAGACAATGTAAACGCTGAAACTTATTTAAATAAAGCATTGCAAATTGATCCTTTATCTAGCGTGGCAGCCTATCAGCTCGCTTCCATACAATTTAAGCGGGGTGATGCAGCTGCTGCCAAAAAAACCCTGCAAAATGTGATGTTAGCTCAACCTGGGCCAGAATTATTATGGTTGGCTATTCAGATAGAACGTGCGGTTGCAGCTAAAGATGCTGAAGCCAGTTATGCATTGCAATTGCGCCGTCTGTATCCAGATTCTGAGCAAGCAAAATTATTGCAGAGTGGGAAATAATCATGGTTGATAAAGTGGAAATTGATCCTTCGGCTACTCAGCAAAATAATATTGCGCCATTAGGTGAGGTATTATTAGCTGCAAGAAAAGCAAAAAAACTGACGCACAAAGATATTTCAAATAGCTTGCGGTTAAGTATTAAACAAATTGATGCGATTGAAAAGAACGAGTTTAGTCTACTACCTGAAGCGAGCATTACACGTGGGTTTATACGCAATTATGCACGTCTATTAGGCGTAGATGCTGAACCATTAATGGTAAGTTTCCGTGCGCGCGTACAAGACAAATTACCTGATACGTTGAGCGTGCAGCCATCCACACGGCAAGTGATGTCGAGTAAAACCCATCAATCATGGCTAAAATATATACTAGGAAGTATTTTAGTTTTGTTGTTTCTGTTGGCGTGGTTTTTCTATATGGATTACATGCCAAAAACAGTCAACACTTCGGCAGAAATGACCACTGTGCCTACAACGACTAAGCCGCTTCCATTGCCAGAAGTTGCACTTCCTGCTGCTGAGCGTCAGGGTTATGCTGTAGAGATGCCAACTAGTCCAGTGGATGCTGCAATTAATCCGAATTCTGAGAATGTTTCAAATACAGTAGAATCTGCTGTGGTAACACCGAATCAAAACATTCAACAAAATACACCTGTCAATTCAACAGCTAATCAATCCAATGCTGTCATCGTACCCATCGCACCCACTGTTGCAGCCCAGTCCTTACCTGCAGGAGTCGCTGTGAATGGAGTGAATGCCGTCAACAGTGATGTCGCTATCGCAATCAATAAAGTTACGATGTCCTTTTCTGAACAAACATGGGTTCGAGTGACCAATCAGTCAGGCAAGGTGATTTTTGAAAAAATATTTGCCTCGGGTAGCACGGGTGGCTTTGATGGCGAGCCACCATTTAATGTAGTAATTGGCAATGCCAAAGCTACGCAGTTGCAGTATTTAGGTAAACCGATTGATTTGGCCGCATCTACAAAAAGCAATGTTGCGCGTATTAAGCTTGATTAGTTTTGGGAGTAAACTTTGAGTTTATTTTTACTTAAACAAGCACGTAATACTTTGCAGGTGATGATTGGCCTTGTGCCTGTTGGCGGTGGTTTGGGAGGATCTACTCCTAGTTCTGTCGTAGTGCAGAGCATGACGAATACCGATACCGCCGATGCACAGGCTACCATTCAGCAAGTGTTCGAGTTGTGGCAAGCAGGCTCTGAAGTTGTACGCATTACCGTTAATTCTCCTGAGGCCGCTGCGCAGGTCGGCAATATACGCCGTGGCTTGGATGCAATGGGTTGCAACGTACCGCTAGTGGGTGATTTTCATTATAACGGCCACAAGTTGCTTGCAGCGTATCCTGATTGCGCTGAATCGCTTGCCAAGTACCGCATCAATCCAGGCAACGTTGGTAAGGGTTCAAAGCGCGATGAGCAGTTTGCGGCGATGATAGAGGCTGCCATTCAATACAAAAAATCCGTGCGAATTGGTGTCAATTGGGGCAGTTTAGATCAAGCCAAGATGGCACAGATGATGGATGAAAATGCTAAGCTTGCTGAACCATTGTCTTCAGATGCGTTGATGCGTGAGGCGTTGATTCAATCAGCGCTTGAGAGTGCGGCTCAAGCAGTTGAACTCGGTTTGTCAGCCAACCAAATTATTATCTCTTGCAAAGTGAGTAACGTTCAAGATTTAGTGAAAGTGTATAGCGAGCTAGCCACGCGCAGCGATTATCCGTTGCACTTAGGCTTGACTGAGGCAGGCATGGGTTCTAAAGGCATTGTTGCCTCTACCGCCGCGCTGGCATTGCTTCTGCAGCAGGGAATAGGCAACACTATTCGCGTTTCTTTAACGCCAGAGCCAAACGAATCTCGCACAAAAGAAGTGATTGTAGCGCAAGAGATTTTGCAAACCATGGGCATACGTTCATTCACCCCTTTAGTGACTGCTTGTCCTGGTTGCGGACGTACAACATCGACTTACTTTCAAGAGTTGGCCATGCAAATCCAAAGCTATTTGCGCAACCAAATGCCCGTATGGCGCGGCTTATATGCGGGTGTTGAAAATATGAACGTAGCCGTGATGGGTTGCGTGGTAAATGGCCCAGGTGAATCAAAATTAGCCAATATCGGCATCAGTTTGCCTGGCACAGGCGAAACGCCAGTTGCTCCCGTGTTTGTAGATGGTGAAAAAACTGTCACGCTTAAAGGCGATAATATTGCACAAGAATTTCAGGCGATTGTAGAAAAATACGTGCAAACCAATTATGCGCTTGGCGGTAAATTACATGTAGCACAGAGTGACTTAAAAGTACGCACTATTACAATAAAATCTATATAAATTACATTTTAAGTTGATTTTTTGCATAAAAAATGCAAATATGCACATATAAATACAATTTGTAACAAATTAAATCATGTTAATTGAATTCAAAGTAACTAATTTTCGTTCTATCAAAGAGACACAAACGCTCTCTATGGTGGCGGGTAATGCCGTTAAAGATAAAGAGTTAGATTACAACACTTTTGAAACGGGCATTGCTAATTTACCTAAATTAGTGCGCTCTAGTGTTATTTATGGCCCGAATGCTTCGGGTAAAAGCAATTTAATTGCTGCACTTGCTTTTGTTGAGAGCATGGTTCGAGAGTCTGCGCGTGAAGCTCAGGTTGGTGAACCAATTGAAATTGCGCCATTTCGACTAGACGCAGCGACGCGCGAGCAGGATACTGAATTTGAAATTCATTTTATTGCTGAGAGTGTACGCTATCAGTATGGATTCACTTTAAATGCTCAGCGAATTACCAGTGAGTGGTTGATTGCTTATCCACTAGGTAAACCACAAAATTGGTTTGAGCGTCAGTATGACGAAGATAGTGAAAAGTATGCATATAAATTTAGCGAGCTTTTCGATGAGGGGAAATCAAGACAGGAAAGGGCAAACTATACTATTGCAAATAATTTGTACTTGTCAGTAGCAGTTCAGAAAAATAGCCAAAAATTATTACCTGTATTTACTTGGTTTCAGAAGAAACTAAACTATATTCTGTCGATGAATCATCTTGGAGATGGGCGTACGTCTCGCTTGTGTCAAGCGGCAGAAGGAAAAGCTAAAGTGTTGGCTTTTATGAATTCTGCAGGTATTTTGGTCAAGGATTTATTTGTAGAAAGAAAGTTATTCACGTTAGAAGATTTACCCTCAGATTTTCCTGATGAATTTAAGCAAAAGATTCTAAAAGATATGGAGGGACACGTTTCATTTGAAACGAAGTTTCTTTACCAAAGCAATGACGACCAAAGCTTAATTCCATTTGATTTAGATGATGAATCTGATGGTACAAAAGCATTGTTTTCATTTGCAGCACGCTGGCTAGACTCGCTTGAAACCGATGCTGTTTTATTTGTAGATGAAATTGATACGAGTTTGCATCCATTGTTGGTGCATCACCTAATTAAGCTATTGCACGCAAGTAAAAGCCGCGCACAGTTGGTTTTTACAACGCATGATACCACACTGCTAAGCCAAAACATTATGCGGCGTGATCAAGTGTGGTTTGTAGAAAAAGACCAGCAACAAAGCACACAACTTTACTCACTAGCGGATTTTAGTCCGCGTAAAAATGAAGCTTTAGAAAAAGGCTATTTAAGTGGTCGCTACGGTGCAACTCCATTTTTAAGCGAGCTGAATTTTCATGGGGAGTGAAAACTTATTTCATAAAAAGCGCGAACGAAATGCGAATGACTTTAAGCGAAAAAAGCAATTACCACTTGTTAAACAATCTAAAATTTTAATAGTGTGTGAAGACAGTAAAAGTAGCGCATTCTATTTAGAAGATTTGGCTAAAGATTTTGGATTGAATGCTGTTCATGTTAGAGGTAAGGAGTGCGGTTCTGCACCTAAATCAGTACTTGAATTTGCACAAAGTGAGTATCAAAAATCAAAAGATAATGATGCTTATGATAGGGTATATTGCGTGTTTGATCGAGATAGCCATCCATGCTTTGATGCAACAGTGTTGGCAATAAGTAACGCAAAACCTAAAAATATGTTTTTTGCCATTACTACTACGCCGTGCTTTGAATTTTGGCTCATATTACACAAGGTATATGAGAGTAGCCCATATCAAACAACTGGGAATAAATCACCATGTGATAATGTGAATAGTAAGCTTAAGCTGGATTGGACGGATTACGGCAAGAATAAGCGAGACATTTACACTCATACGAAAGATGATTTGCCAACCGCAATCAAAAATGCAAAAAGGCTAGTCGCTGAAAATCAAAAAAATGATTCTAACAATCCGCAAACCAATATGCACGAATTGGTTGAATACTTACAATCTATTCGCAGATATTAAGTAACATAACAATAATTAAATATGAATCAAAAATTCCAAAGCATCAAAGGTTTTTACGATATTTTGCCTGAAGCCACGCCGTTGTGGTTTAAGCTTGAAGACACTGCGCGCCGTGTGTTGGCACAATATGGCTATCAAAATATTCGTATGCCTTTGGTTGAGCCAACTGATTTATTTGTACGCTCAGTGGGCGAGCACACCGATATTGTTGAAAAAGAAATGTACGCTTGGGAAGATGCGCTAAATGGCGACAAGCTCGCCTTGCGCCCAGAGGGCACAGCGGGTTGCGTGCGTGCCGTGGTTGAGAGTAATCTCACTTATAATGGCCCTGTTAGGCTATGGTATAGCGGCGCGATGTTTCGGCACGAGAACGTGCAGAAAGGCCGTCAAAGGCAATTTCACCAAATTGGGGTTGAAGCATTTGGTTTTGATAGTCCACAAGTGGATGCTGAGCAAATTGTCATGCTGGCGCGGCTATGGCGTGAGCTGGGCATTCAAGATGTAGCTTTGCAAATTAATAGCATCGGCGATGCGCATGAGCGTGTCGAATATCGTAATGTTCTGATTGCCTATTTTGAACAACATGAGGATATATTGGATGAAGACGCGAAGCGTCGTTTGCACACCAATCCATTGCGCATTTTAGACACCAAAAATCCACGCATGCAAGCGATGTGCGAAGCTGCACCAAAACTGATTGATTGTATGGGTGATGAAACCCGTGCGCATTTTGATGGTCTGTGCAAGCTATTAGACGCGGCGGGCGTAGCGTATCTAATTAATGCACGGTTGGTGCGTGGTTTGGATTACTACAACCGTACCGTATTTGAATGGGTGACCACTAAATTAGGCGCGCAAGGCACCATTGCTGGTGGCGGACGTTATGATACTCTGGTTGAGCGACTAGGTGGCGACGCAACGCCAGCATGTGGCTTTGGCATTGGTTTAGAGCGCGTATTTTTGTTGATGCAAGAATACGGTATAACGGCGAATGATGCGCCTGATGTGTATTTAGTGAATGTGGGCGAGCAAGCAGAACAAGTTGCATTTAGCATTGCTGAGCAATTACGCAACGCGAATATTCAAGTCATATTACATGCGGGTGGCGGTAGCTTTAAATCTCAAATGAAAAAAGCCGACAGAAGGGGTGCGCGCTTTGCGATGATCTTAGGGGATGATGAAGTAATGAACAACGTAGTGAATTTAAAACCAATGCGAGGTGCTGGTGAGCAGCAACAATACAGTATTGAGGCAGCCATTGCTTATTTAATAGCAAGTAAAAGCTAATGAGAGTTGCACGATGAACGAACATAATAATTTATTTAGAGGCTTAACAGTACTTGGTATTCTGCTCGCCATCGGCATGTCTGCCTCCGCCTTTATTTTGGGCGTTCAAGGCAAGCGCGCCATGTCTGGTCAGCAAACGATTACAGTAAAAGGCTTGGCTGAAAAACCGATTAAAGCGGATTCTGCAGAGTGGGTATTAACGATTGGTGTTGTTCAACCTACACAAGCTGGCGCATTGCAAGTATTAGCAACTGAGCGCAAAGTGGTAGAAGCGTTTTTGCTTAAACAAGGTTTGGTGGCTGATACTTGGAGTGCAGACGTTGAATCGCTAAATCCACATTATGATGAAGTATTTATAAAAGACGTACCGCGTCAAGTGCAAAATGGCTTTGACGCGAGCCAAAGCATCCGTGTGGCGACTAAAGACTTAGATAAAATTACTCGTGCAAACAAAGCATTATTGCAGTTACGGACAGAAAACCATCCGGTGAATGCTTCAGCGCCTTCCTATTTGGTGAGTGATTTAGAGAACATTAAAATGTCGCTCATTGCAGATGCCACCAAAAATGCCCGTAGCCGCGCCACTGAATTTGTGAAACAAGATGGCGTAAAAGTCGGCGTAATGAAATCAGCTAGCCAAGGCGCATTCTACATACTGCCGGTGGGCGGTGAGGCTGGCGATGATAGCTATGGCGGCGTCTACGATAAATCCACCATTGCTAAAACTGCGCGCGTCGTTGTGACCATTGTTTACAATATTGAGTAAATAGTTTGGCTATCCAAATCGATCAACCAAAGCCTCTATTGCAACTTCTGCATGTGAGCATTTCATCCAAAAAAGCGCCAAAGCGACTATTGGTGAATGATGTGAGCTTTAGTATTGAAGCGGGAAAAACTACGTGTGTGGTGGGTGAATCAGGGAGTGGCAAGAGCTTGACAGCGCTTTCTGTAATGGGTTTGTTATCTAAACAACTGCAATTAGAGAGTGGACAGGTGTTGTTTAATGAACCTAAGTCGGGCGTGCATGATTTAACCCTAACGGATGCGGAAAGCTTACGAAAAATCCGCGGTGCAAAAATCGCTATGATTTTTCAAGAGCCTATGACCTCGCTGAATCCTGTTTTAACGGTAGGTTACCAAATTGGTGAAAGTCTAACTGCGCATTTAGGGCTCAAAGGCGATGGTTTAAAAACAAAAATCTCCAGCTTGTTGGACATGGTCGGCATCCCGCCTAGTCGCGCAGATAGCTATCCTGATGAGCTATCAGGCGGGCAACGCCAGCGCGTGATGATTGCAATGAGCATCGCTTGCGAGCCGTTATTGCTGATTGCCGATGAACCCACTACTGCGTTGGATGTTACTGTGCAAGCGCAAATACTTAAGCTGTTAGACGAACTTAAAACACGCATGAATATGGGCATGCTGTTTATCACTCACGATTTTGGAGTGGTGGCCGATATTGCGGATAATGTGGTAGTGATGTTCAGAGGTGAGATTGTAGAGTCTGGTACGAAAGATGAAGTGCTTGGTAACCCGCAGCACCCTTATACCAAAGCGTTGTTGGCTTGCGTGCCGGATGCGGAAGGAAAAAAGCCGCTGAAACCAATTGATTATGCGTGGTTAAAACAAGAGGCCACAACGTGAGTAACGTAATTCTGCAGGCCAATCACTTGGTTAAAACCTACACCCAACGTAGCGGCAAATTTGGCTTTGGAACTACCCTAGTTAAAGCATTAGATGACGTCAGTGTAAGTTTGACCAAAGGAAAAACGCTGGCCGTCGTAGGGGAATCTGGCAGTGGTAAATCCACGTTGGCACGTTGTCTGTTACAATTGCAACCCTTGGACAGCGGCGAAGTGCTTTTTGCTGGTCAGGACCTTGCCAAACTGGATGGCGCAGCATTGCGAAACGTGCGCAAAAACTTGCAAATGGTGTTTCAAGATCCGTTTGCCTCGTTGAATCCGCGCATGCGTGTGGGCGAAATTGTCGGTGAAGGTTTGCTGATCCATAAGATTGGTAGCGCATCTGAACAACAGAAAAAAGTCATCGCAATGCTAAAGCGCGTTGGGTTAACTGAGGCGGATATGCAAAAATACCCGCATGAATTTTCGGGCGGGCAAAGACAGCGTGTCGGCATCGCAAGAGCCTTAGTATTGCAACCAAAGGTAGTGGTGTGCGATGAGCCAGTTTCTGCACTCGATGTATCAATACAAGCACAAATTTTGTTGTTACTCAAAGAGTTGCAAGTAGAAATGGCCCTAAGTTACCTGTTTATTAGCCACGATTTACGGGTAGTGAGTCATATTGCGGATGACATCGTAGTGATGTATCAAGGTAAAGTGGTAGAACAGGGCAGTGTGGTGGATATTTATGACCAGCCGCAACATGAATATACACGGTGCTTATTGGCAGCTATCCCTGGCAAAAAACAGAGCTTAGGTTAACAGTCAGTGAATGCGTAAAAATTGATTATTAAGTTTTATAAATATTAGGAAAAAGTAATGGCATATGATCTAGAAGAACAGGAACAGATAGACGAGTTTAAAGCTTGGTGGAAAGAATATGGCAAAATGCTGAGTACACTTGTTCTGGGTTTGGTTGCTGCATATGCAACTTACCAGATTTGGCAATATACACAGCATAAACAAGCGATTGAAGCTTCTGCTCAGTACCAAGAATTAACGATCACGGATGAAAAAGACTTGAAAGCGATTCAAGCTAAATCAGCCGTGTTAATGGATAAATTCAGCGGAACGCCTTATGCAGCACGCGCAGCGTTATATGCAGCAAAAGCCAACTATGAAGCAAAAGACACTAAAAGTGCTAAAGCGCAGTTAGAGTGGGCTATTAAGAATGCGCAAGAAACTTCAGCAAGTGCATTAGCCAGCCTGCAATTAGCGAATATTTTGGCAGAAGAAAAAGACTATGAAGGCGCGCTAAAGATACTCGATGCGCCACATGATGCAGGTTTTGAAGGCTTATTTGCGGACCTAAAAGGGGACGTGTTACTAGCTCAAGGTAAGTCAGCTGAAGCAAAAGCTGCGTATGAACTGGCATTAACCAAGCTGGATGCACAAGGTAAATACCGTGTCATAACACAACGTAAACTTGAAACATTGGGTTAGTTTGCACAACTATTCATCACTATAATTATTTATTTCATCAGCTGGAGCAACGTATTGTTCTTAACTCACTATAAAAAAGCGCTATTTCATTTTTTTGCAATGATGGGCTTATTGTCCTTGACAGCATGCAGCACGCTCACGGATCTTAAAACGGACATTTCTGATAAAGTGTTTGGCCGTGAATCCGCGGATGCGCCTGATCCCTTGGTTGAGATTAAAGAAACCGCTTCCAGCAAACTTGTATGGCAAGCTAAAGTAGGTGCGGCAGAAGATTTTGAATTTTCGCCAGTGATTGAGGCTGGGTTTGCTTATGCAGCCGGCGCTGCAGGGGATATTGTCAAGTTAGATGTGGTCACTGGCAAGCAGGCATGGCGCGTGAATGCTGGTGAAAAGCTCTCTGGTGGCGTAGGCGTGGGCGGCAGCTTAGTGATGGTTGGCACACAAAAAGGCGTAGTTTATGCTTACGATGTAAGTGGTAAATTACAATGGAAATCAAAATTAAGTAGTGAAGTTCTCAGCGCGCCGAAGTATTTTGATGGCACTGTTGTCGTGCGCACAGGTGATAGCCGCATTTATGGTATTAACGCCAACGATGGGAGCCGTAAATGGGTTTATGATCGCACAAGCCCTGCATTAACTTTGCGCAGTAGCGCTGGTTTGGTGGTGGATGGCGGTGCAGTTTATGCAGGTTTTGGTGGTGGGAAATTAGTAGCATTACGTGCAGATAATGGCAAATTACTTTGGGAAGCCTCTGTTGCGCAGCCCAAAGGAGTGACTGAAATTGAGCGTATCGCTGACATTACCAGTTTGCCCGTGTTGGATGGCCCTTTAGTCTATGCCGTGGCTTATCAAGGCCGCATTGCGGCGGTAGATAGAATCTCTGGACGCGTGATTTGGAATCGAGATATCTCTAGCCTGTCTGGGTTAAGTGTTGAAGATGGGCGTATTTTCGTGTCGCATTCAGCAGGTTCGGTTTATGCGCTGGATTACACGTCAGGTAAAACTTTCTGGCGACAACCTGTGCTGAAAAACCGCCAACTTACCGCGCCTGTAGCAATGGGTAGTTGGACAGTAGTCGGTGATTTAGAGGGCTATTTACACTTTTTAAGCCGGGATGATGGTGCTATTGTCTCTAGAATAAAAGTCGATGGTAGCGCAGTGATGCCGCAAATGGTGCTGATTAACAGTAGCACCGTATTAGCGCAAACACGTGACGGCGGTATTTACGCTGTACAAGTAAAATAATGGTTTTAAAAAGCTAAAAATGCTATTTTTAAGTCACATTAGGCTTAATTTACCATTTTAGCATCAGCAATATTTAGAAAGTATTCATGTTACCCACCGTAGTTTTGGTAGGCCGACCTAACGTCGGCAAATCTACTTTATTTAACCGTTTGACCAAAAGTCGCGATGCGCTAGTCGCTGATTTGCCTGGCCTGACGCGCGACCGTCATTACGGTCGCGGAATCGGTGCGAGCCAACCTTATTTAGTGGTTGATACAGGTGGGTTTGAACCGAATACAGACAGCGGTATTCTCAAAGCCATGGCAGTGCAAACACTACTGGCGATTGATGAAGCTGATGCCATCATATTTTTGGTCGATGGTCGTCAAGGCGCAACGCCGCAAGATATGGAAATTGCCAATCGCTTGCGCAGAAGTCAATGTCCTGTATTGTTGGCAGTCAATAAAACAGAAGGCATGAATAAAGCAGTGGTCAGTGCAGAGTTTCACGAATTAGGATTGGGTGATCCGCTCTCTATTTCATCTGCGCATGGCGAAGGTGTAAAAGATATTATCGACTTGGCGCTTGAGAGTTTTCATCCGACCGAAGACGAGCCTGAGCTAGATAAAACAGGCGACCGCGTGCCTAAAGTGGCGATTGTTGGACGCCCGAACGTAGGTAAATCTACGCTTGTGAATGCGCTACTAGGGGAAGAGCGTGTAATCGCCTTTGATGAGCCCGGGACAACGCGTGACTCTATTTCAATTGATTTAGAAAAAAATGGCAAACATTACACGCTGATCGATACCGCTGGTGTGCGTAAGCGCGGCCGTGTGCTGGAAGCGATAGAAAAGTTTTCTGTCATTAAAACCATCCAGTCGATTGAAGAGGCGAATGTGGTGATTTTGGTGGTCGATGCGCAGGAAGGGATCACCGAGCAAGATGCCCACGTAGCCGCTTATATTCTGGATGCGGGTCGTGCTTTAGTTGTCGCCATCAATAAATGGGATGGCCTAAAAGAAGAAGAGCGCGATTGGATCAAGCGCGAAATTGACCGCAAATTGATGTTTTTAGATTTTGCAGAGTTTCATTACATTTCAGCGTTGCGCAAAAAAGGCCTGCCTGAGCTGTTTAAATCAGTCGACATTGCTTTTAAGGCCGCGTTTGCGAAACTTTCCACGCCACAACTTACCCGCGTGCTGATTGATGCGCTGCAACAACATCAACCGCCGATTAGTAAAGGTATACGCCCGAAGTTGCGCTATGCCCACCAAGGCGGCAGTAATCCGCCGATTGTAGTGATTCACGGCAATCATGTGGATGGCGTGAAAGATGCGTATACGCGATTTCTAGAAAAAACTTTTCGCAGAACCTTTCAGCTCTCTGGTACACCGTTACGTGTGCAATACAAACAAGGCAACAACCCTTTTGCTGAAGATGAAGATAAACGCAAGCCAGGTGAAGGTATTGTAAGTATGCGCCGCCGTAAAACGGCACATCGTGCTGAGTTAAAAGCGAAAAAAGAAGTGGAAGATAAAGATAGGAGTGCTAAGAAACGCTAAGAAAGTTTAGTGCGATCTTACTGAAGATTAGGGTATTTCTCTAAATTTTTATTTTCTTTTGGAAGTTCGTAGGGGTCGGCCACATAAGCCGGCCCTTTCATAATAATCACTACGACGCAGCCAATAGCTGCTGCCGTTAAAAAAAACCAGAGACTAAATAACACGCCTAAACACTGATAAATGATTTTAAAATGCTCAGGGTTTAAGGCGTCGTTGGTTAAATAAAGGCTTAGCATGACGGCGCAAGGAACCAAGCCGCTTAAAACCATTATTCGAGGGATTTTTTTGAGCAAAACCCATTCAAAGCCAGCAGGTGCTTTGGTGTAGCCAGGGAGTTTATTAAAGTAATTCATTTGGTCAATGGATTGGTTTTACCGTGCTTAGTTCAGTCTAATCTGTCCTGAAATGATGTTTTAAACATGGCTGATTAAAATGGCCGAACAAAAAATGTTGCCTTGTAAGCCTTTATTTACATGGCTTCCAGAGCAGTGCCAACAAAGATGGTTTAAAAAATCAATAATAATAGTTTTTTTGCAACGCACTATTTGGCTAATAAACCATCCCAAAACTTCCACCAAACGCGCTCTTCTTGCACTACTTTTCCTGTTAACAGTGGGTTATTGGGGTAGTTGGTTTGTAGAATGCGTAGCGTATCTTTTTTCAGGTCATCCAAGCCTAATAAATCGTAGGCGCTTACCATGGTGACTAATGCGCGTTCCACGCCTGGTGATTGCGGGTAGTATTCCAGCACATATTTACAACGATTTACTGCAGCTAAATAGGCTTGACGTTTCATGTAATAGCGCGCAACGTCTAGCTCGTGTTCGGATAAGCTGTTGGATAAATAAATCATGCGCTGCGTGGCGTCTTTGGCATATCGGCTATTAGGGTAGCGCGTCACGAGTTCTTTAAAAGTTGCAAAGGAGTCGCGCAAAGAACGTGGATCGCGGTCGCTAATTTCTTGTTTAGTGAGTTTTTCCAGGATGCCGCGCTCATTAAATACAGCTAAACCTTTTAAGTAATAAGCATAATCTACGTTAGGATGATTGGGGTGTAGTTTAATAAAACGATCTGCTGCGGCAACTGCCAGCACTGGATCACCCTTTTTGTAATTTGCGTATGCGGTTTCAAGTTGCGCTTGGCTGGCGTAGCGGCCATTCGGGTAGCGTGACTCCAACTTGCCAAAGTAAACAATCGCTTTGTCATAGTCCTTGTCATTCATTTTTTCTTCGCCCAATTGGTAGATGCGTTCCGCAGACAAGCCCTTGGTATCATCAAGTTCGGACGGTGCGCCAAATATTGAGCAACCATTGAGAAATAAGGCAAACATTAAAATTAAGATATACTTCATGCAACACCCAATCTAAGAATTATCACTAATTATAACCGATGACAGACACTACTCAACATTCTCTTCATAATTCACTGCCTTCAAGTCATATACTGTCGCTCATCATTCCTCACGGTTTAGGAGGGTTGCGTCTGGATGTGGCTTTGCAACGCATGCTGCCTGAGCATTCACGCTCCAGGCTGCAGGCTTGGGTGAAAGACGGTTTGGTGACAGTCGATGCTAAAACCAGCACTTCAAAAACCAAGGTATGGGGCGGTGAGCAAGTTTTAGTGCAGGTGCAAGCCAAGCCAGAATATGATGCGTTTACCGCAGAAGACATCCCGCTGGATATTGTATTTGAAGATGACCATATTTTAGTCATCAATAAACCCGCAGGCATGGTGGTGCATCCTGCAGCGGGCAACTGGAGCGGTACATTGCTTAATGCGTTGTTATTTCATGCGCCGGTACTAAAAGAGGTGCCGCGCGCGGGAATTGTGCATCGGTTAGATAAAGACACCAGTGGCTTGTTGGTCGTTGCAAAAACCTTAGCCGCACAAACTAATTTAGTGCGTCAGTTACAAGCGCGTACGGTAAAACGTGAATATCGCGCCATCGTGTGGGGCCAATTGTGGCGTAACGGCGTGGTAGATCAGCCAATTGGGCGAGATCCGCGTTCACGTACAAAAATGGCGATTAACCGTATGGGTAAACCTGCTGTCACTCGTTACGAGATTTTGGAACGCTTTTCAGTTCAGACTTATTTGCGCTGTAATTTAGAAACGGGGCGTACCCATCAAATACGTGTTCACATGCAGTTTTTAAAAGCGCCTATCGTCGGTGACCCTGTTTACGGCTTCCGCGGCATTGTGCCAATCCGTGTTATGACGCAAACATTGCGCGATGAAGTCAGTCAATTCAACAGGCAAGCATTACACGCCATCAAGCTTGGTTTGATGCACCCAGCGACTAACGAGTTTATAGAGTGGCAAATTGAGTTGGCCGATGATATGAAAGCCTTGCTGGAAGCCATGCGCCATGAAGATCCGCGAAATGAGGATGAAGAAGAATTTGAATTCAGCATGGAACCTTACCTTGCCGATGAGGACTACGAGGATGAAGAGGATTATGAAGACGATGATGAAGATTTAGAAATGGAAGACGAAGCGTAAAACATGTCTGAATTAAATTTTATTATTCCTAATTGGCCCGCGCCTGCGAATGTGAAAGCCCTACAAACCACCCGCACTGGCGGTGTCAGTCACGCCCCCTATGTAAGCTTGAATTTAGGTGCGCATGTGAATGATGATGCGATTGCCGTGGCACAAAACCGCCAATTATTAAGCCCCTATTTGCCCAGTGAACCTGTTTGGGTGAATCAGGTACACGGTATTGAAGTCATTGATGCGGCGCAAAGCACGTGTTTGCAAAATGCGGATGCTTCGTTTACGACTAAAGCCAATGTAGTGTGTGTCACCATGACGGCAGATTGTTTGCCTGTGTTACTTTGTGATCAGGCAGGAACCGTGGTAGCCGCCGTACATGCGGGATGGCGCGGTTTGTGTGATGGGGTGATCGAAGCTGCTGTGAATCAATTTTCCGTTGAACCAAGTGAAATTTTAGCTTGGCTCGGCCCGGCGATTGGCCCCAATGCCTTTGAAGTAGGCGAAGATGTACGTCAGCAATTTATTCAGCAGGATAGTCGCGCCGAACAAGCTTTTAGCGCTTTCGGTGAAAAGTGGCTCTGCAATATGTATTTGATAGCACAGCAGCGTTTAGCAAAATTAGGGGTTAAACAAATATACGGTGGCGGCATCAATGAAGATTTTTGCACCTATACCGATGAAACGCGCTTTTTCTCTTTCAGGCGCGACAATGTGACGGGGCGCATGGCTAGTTTGATTTGGCTGACATAATTTGTCGGTGATTGAATAGTTTATAAACTATAATATCGCCTTGAATTAAATCGACTGAACTATATAATTTCCCATGCATTTCTCAGAATTTTCAACGCTCACCTATATTATCTTTGCCAGCTTTTTGGGCGGTTTGCTGAGCGTAAGTTTGGCGGCATTGTTTGCGCTGAATGTGCGGACTACCTGGGTGCCCATGCTGGTGAGCTATGCCATTGGTGCGATGCTGGGCGCGGTGTTTTTGGAGATTTTGCCACATGCATTTAGTATTGCCGGCAGCATAGAAAAGGTTTCTGCTACGCTGTTATTTGGCTTGCTGTTATTTTTTGTGTTGGAAAAGCTGGTGATATGGCGCCATTGTCATGGCGACCATTGCGAAGTCCATGCGATTCATTCTGAAGAGAATTGCCCCCAATCTAACCAAAAGCAGTCTCATCCAGAAGTCGCCGCTAAAGAAGCTGGTGCGAAATATCGAACCGTGAGTACGCAGCAGTCATCCATGCTGCTTAGTGATGGTCACAGCCATGCTCATGCGCATGATGGCGGGCGTAGCGGCTTGATGATTATGATTGGTGACACTTTTCATAATTTTATTGATGGCATTTTGATTGCAGCAGCTTTTATGGCAGATATTAAGCTGGGCCTAGTAACGGCGCTGGCGATTATCGCGCATGAAATTCCGCAGGAAGTTGGCGATTTTTTAATCTTGTTACATTCGGGTTACAGCAAAAAACAAGCCTTGATTTTTAATTTGGTCTCCAGTGTCGCGACGATGGTCGGGGGTTTAATGGCCTATTACGCGTTGCAATATGTGCAAAGTTGGATACCGTTTATTCTGGCCTTGGCTGCCTCTAGTTTGCTTTATGTTGCTGTAGCTGATTTAATTCCAGGCTTACATAAACGGACGGAATTAAAGGCGACGATTGCGCAAGTGTTACTCATCTCCATTGGCGTTGGTACTATCTTGGCCGCGCATTTCTTCCTCGAGTAAAGATTGCTTGTTTTGAATATGTCGGCGATGTTTTACGCCCATTATCCACAGCAATAGAGCACACGGTAATAACCCGTAAAATACAAACGTCAGTAATCCCGCAGTAACCGTTTTTTCGGTAGCCGCCATTAAAGTAACAACATACATCCAGGCAATTGCAATAATATACATAGGTTAACAATTTAGACAAAAGGTTGGTCAGTATCAATGAGTTTATCAAATCCAAAAGTTGGTTTCGTCTCACTCGGCTGCCCTAAAGCAGGCTCTGATGCAGAGCGTATTCTCACCCAATTACGGGCAGAAGGCTATGAAATTTCAGGCAGTTATGAAGATGCTGATTTAGTGGTCGTCAACACCTGCGGCTTTATTGATAGCGCGGTAGAGGAATCATTAGACGCGATTGGTGAAGCCATTAACAGAAACGGCAAGGTGATTGTGACTGGCTGCTTAGGTGCAAAGAAAGGGGTAGTGGAGGCTGCACATCCGAGTGTTTTAGCCGTGACAGGCCCACACGCGCTGGAAGAGGTGATGACCGCCGTACATGCCAATTTGCCTAAATTGCACGAACCCTTTATTGATTTAGTGCCTCCACAGGGCATTCGCTTAACACCTAGCCATTATGCGTACCTAAAAATTTCAGAAGGCTGTAACCACCGTTGCAGCTTTTGCATTATTCCAAGTATGCGTGGTGATTTGGTCAGCCGTCCGATTGGTGAGGTGATGAACGAGGCAGAAAATCTTGTCAATGCGGGTGTTAGCGAGATATTAGTCATCTCACAAGATACCTCGGCGTATGGTGTGGATGTGAAATATCGCTCAGGTTTCTGGAATGGCCGCCCAGTCAAAACCCGCATGACCGAGCTTTGCCAAAGTTTGAGTGAACTCGGTGTCTGGACGCGTTTGCACTATGTTTATCCTTATCCGCACGTGGACGAAGTGATTCCACTGATGGCTGATGGTTTGATTTTGCCTTACTTGGATGTGCCGTTTCAGCATGCCAGCCCGCGTATTTTAAAAGCCATGAAGCGCCCAGCCCATGCTGAAAATAATCTAGCGCGCATCAAAGCCTGGCGTGAAATCTGCCCAGATATTACCGTGCGTAGTACTTTCATCGCAGGTTTCCCAGGTGAAACTGAAGATGACTTCCAAATGTTGCTGGATTTTTTAGAAGAAGTACAATTAGATAGAGTGGGCTGTTTTGCGTATTCTGCGGTAGAGGGTGCAAAAGCGAATGAGCTACCAGACCAAGTGCCAGAAGAATTGAAACAAGAACGTTTAAGCCGGTTTATGGCGGTGCAGGAGCGTATTAGCGCAGCTAAATTACATCGCAAAATCGGCAGCATTCAAACCGTATTAGTGGATGAAATCGTTTCGGATTCTGAAGGCAATGTTGAAGCGATAGGCCGTACTAAAGCCGATGCACCTGAAATTGATGGTGTGGTTTATATGGAAGATGCCGATGGTTTAACGCCAGGCGACTTTGTGGAAGTCGAGATTTATAGTGCGGATGGGCATGATTTACGGGGTGGGCCGCCAAGAGATTAAGCCGTAAAAAAGGGATTATGAAACACGGTGTTTATTTTAAGTTAACGACTTGAATAGGAAACAGGATGTTAGCACTCAGACCAACTTGCGAGCATTGTAATACTGCATTGCCACCCGATTCACTTGAGGCGCGTATCTGTAGTTATGAATGCACTTTTTGTGCGGCTTGTATAGCGCATGTTTTAGGGCATAACATTTGTCCGAATTGTGGTGGTGGCTTTGTACCAAGGCCGATTCGACCATCCAGCAACTGGAAAGATGACAATTATCTTGGTAAAGATCCAGCCAGCACCAAGGTAAAGTATCAACCCGTAGATTTAAAGGCGTACGCAAAGCTAGTGGCAGCGATCGCTGACTTACCTACTGAAAAACGCTAGTTAAACTGGGTGTGAATTTGATTTTATTTACCTATTATGTAGTTCAACCTAACGGTTTAAATTTTATCAACACATCGCGTAATGATGTCACTATTTGAAGTGAAATAGTGGATGTAAGACACTTTTGAATTCACCGAGCGAAAATCACTGCCCTGTAAGCCTTTATTTATAGGGCTTACAGGGCAGTGCCAGGAAAGTCAGCTTATTTTTAGTTAAAGGAGCCTATTTTTTGTGTTGAATTTTAAGCTTAATTAGTTTATTTTTTTGGCTGGTATTGTAGTAAGTTAAGTGTGAAAATGACCAGTCATTAAAAGAGTCGGCACTAACGTACTGATATCTTGTCATTGCTTAGGGGATAAGGCGTCATTCATCAGTATTAGTACAATGAAAGTTGGAACAATCATGCAAAATCAACAAAAAAATAGTCTTTATAATATAGCGCCGGCTCAAATGGGCTTGAGATTTACCGCGCTAGTATTGGTCACCAGCCTTATTTTTATGGGATGTAGCAAAAAAGAAGACACGACTGCGCAAGCCGCGCCACCAATGACAGCCATGCCTGTGAGTGTGATTGAGTTACAGCCGACCAGTGTGCCCATCAGTGCTGAAGCCATCGCGCAAACTGAAGGGGCTAAAGAAGTAGAAATTCGCCCGCGTGTAGGCGGTATTTTGCTTAAAAAACTATTTGAGGAAGGCGCGCCCATTAAGGCAGGGCAGGCCATGTTTTTAATTGACCCGGTGCCTTTTCAAATTGCACTGGCAAATGCCAAAGCGCAACTGGCGCAACAGCAAGCACGCGTTGAGCAAACCCAGCGTGAAACAGGCCGATTGGAGGGGTTGCTGACAACGCAATCCATCAGTAAACGCGAAGCAGATAATGCGGCGTCAGACAACAGCATGGCGCGTGCTGGGCTTGCACAATATGAAGCTGGCGTGCGCGAGGCACAGTTAAATTTATCTTATACCACCGTGACATCGCCGCTCTCTGGTATTGCTGGACGCTTCGAATTTTCTGAGGGAGCACTGGTAAATGCCAACACCAGCTTGCTAACAAAAGTTAGCCAAATTAGCCCGATTTGGGTGCGATTCAGCTTGTCTGACAGTGAGTTGGCGCAATTAGGCGGGCACTTATCGCCTGCTAATGTGAAAGAAGTGACGCTGATTTTGCCGAATGGTCAAGAATATGCCCAAAAAGGCCAACTGAATTTTGCGGCAAGCGGCATTGACCCCCAGCTTGGCACACAACAATTACGGGCAACTTTTGAAAATGCCGATAAAACCTTGTTGCCAGGCCAGTTTGTGCGTATTCGTGTGACGACGGGCACGCGCGATGGTGTATTTTTATTACCGCAAACGGCAGTGTTAACAGGTGACCAAGGTAAGTTTGTTTTTGTGGCCGAGCGTGATAAAGCGGGCAAAACAACCGCTGTAATTCGGTCAATTCAAGAAGGCGGTTGGCAGGGTAAAGATTGGGTGATATTGAGCGGCCTAAATGCAGGCGATAAAGTGATTGCGGATAACCTCATTAAAGTGAGACCCGGCGCAGCGGTTGATCCGCATCCGTTAGGTGAGATGCCTGCTACACCATCTGCCAAATTGGCTAAATAGGAAAAAACATGACCAGGTTTTTTATCACACGGCCAATTTTTGCCTCGGTGCTTTCTATTATTATTGTGTTGGCAGGGCTGGCCGCCGCATTCAAACTGCCTATCGCGCAATATCCACAAATCGCGCCGCCTACCGTCACCATTACCGCTAGCTATCCTGGTGCGAGCGCTGATACGCTCTCAAAAACGGTGGCAGGGCCCATTGAGGAGCAACTCAGTGGCGTAGATAATTTGTTGTATTTCAGTTCTAGCGCCGATTCTAGCGGTACTTTAGTGATCACTGCGACATTTGAAGTAGGCACCAATATTGACCAAGCCACATTTAACGTGAGCAATCGCGTGAACATTGCGACACCGCGCTTGCCCGATGATGTACGCCGCAATGGGCTAATCGTTCAGAAAAAATCGAATGATATTTTGCTGGTAGTAATGCTCACATCGAAAGACACAAAACATGACCGTTTATTTTTAAGTAACTATGCTACTTTAAATGTGTTAGATGAATTAAAACGTGTCAAGGGCGTGGGCGATGCGCTGATATTTGGTGGGCAAGATTATGCGATGCGTATCTGGTTGCGGCCAGACCGCATGGCGCAGCTGGGCGTGAGCACAAGTGATATTGCATCGGCGATTGGTGCACAAAATAATCAATATGCGGCAGGTAAAATCGGCCAAGAACCTGCGCCAGCAGACCAGCAATTAGTCTATACCGTGACTGCAAAAGGCCGCTTGGTTGACCCCGCGCAGTTCGGCAATATCATCATTAAAGCGGATGGCCCGCGCGGCGTACTTTACCTTAAAGATGTGGCGCGCATTGAGTTGGGCGCGCAGAGTTACAATGTGACTTCCGCATTGAATGGCCAAGCGGGTGTTGCCATCCCGATCTTTTTGCAAAGTGGCGCAAATGCGTTGGATACTGCCAAGGGCATTAAAGCTAAAATTGAAGAACTTAAAGTGCGTTTTCCAGCGGGCATGCAATACACCATTCCATACGACACCAGCGACTTTGTGAAGGCTACGATTAAAGAGGTGTTCAAAACCTTTGGCGAAGCCTTGGTATTGGTGGTGCTAGTCGTGTTTTTATTCTTGCAAAGCTGGCGCGCTACTCTGATTCCATTGATTGCCGTGCCAATTTCTTTGGTGGGGACAATGGCAGGCTTGTATATTTTTGGCTTCTCCATCAATTTACTCACGCTGTTTGCCATGATTTTAGCGATTGGTATTGTGGTGGACGATGCGATCGTGGTGCTGGAAAATACCGAGCGCCTGATGCGTGAAGAAAATTTAGCGCCGCTACCTGCGGCCATTAAATCGATTCATCAAGTGTCTGCAGCGGTAGTGGCGATTGTGTTGGTGCTGTGCGCTGTGTTTGTGCCGGTGGCATTTCAAGGAGGCATTGCGGGTGAGTTGTATCGGCAATTCGCGGTGACCGTGGCGATTTCGGTGGTAATTTCTGGCGTGGTCGCCTTAACGTTAACGCCCGCGTTATGTGCCATGATTTTGAGAAAATCGCATAGTAGCAATTGGTTTTTCAATGGTTTTAATAGCGGCTTTAGTAAATTCACCCATTTTTACACCAGGACTGTGGGTTTAACGCTTAAGCATAAAGTGATTGGCGGCTTGGCATTTGCAGGAATTTTAGTTGCACTGATTGGTTTGTTTAAAATGGTGCCCGGCAGCTTTGTCCCAGCGGAAGACCAAGGCTATGTGGTGACTTTGGTGGTGATGCCAGACGGTGCAACGTTAAGCCGTACGACCAGAACGACAGAAAATATTCGAGCCAGCATTGCAAAAGACCCCGCCGTAGCGTTTGAATTTGCGGTGAATGGATTGGAACTTTTGACTGGTGCCAATAAAACCAACGCTGCGACCATGTTTGTGCGACTAAAAGATTGGAGCGAGCGCACCACTACGGCCGATGATATTGTTGGTAAGTTGTTTGGCATTGGCATGAGTCAACCTGATGGCTTGGCGTTTGCTGTGAACCCGCCTGCGATTCGTGGGCTAGGGGCGGCTGCTGGCTTTGAAGTGTATGTGCAAAGTCAGCGTGATACTGATCCGATTAAATTGGCGGCTGTGATGAACAACTTCATGGAAGCGATGGGCAAAGACCCCATATTAACGCCGCCTAAAACATTTTTTCGCCCAACTGTACCGCAGCTGCAGATTGAGGTAGACGAAGCCAAAGCAATTTCGCAAGGTGTGAAAATTTCAGATATTTACACCACACTGCAAAGCACGATGGGCTCATTTTACGTGAATGACTTTAATCGTAACGGCCGTACCTATAGAGTCCAATTGCAGGCGGAACCGCAATTTAGAATGAAGCCTGAAGATTTAGGCAAAGTGTATGTGCGTAGTCAGCCCAGTAGCTTGTACCCGTCGGGCAATATGATTCCACTTTCTGCTTTGAGTAAAGTGAGCAATATCGTGGGCGCTGAGCAACTAGAGCGTTATAACGGCTTGCTCTCGGCAAAAGTGTTTGGTAGCGGCGTGCCAGGTGTGAGTTCTGGTGATGCGATTAGTGCGGTGGAACGGGTTGCAAAAGATAACCTGCCTGACGGCTACCAAATTGCGTGGACAGCGCAAGCCTACCAAGAAAAACGCACAGGTTCAGCCGCCATGTTTGCTTTTGGCTTTGCCATCATTATGGTGTTTTTGATTTTAGCCGCACAGTTTGAAACTTGGGCATTGCCATTAGCAGTGATTATGGCTGTGCCGTTTGCGCTAGCTGGTGCCTTTTTAGCCGTGTTATTACGTGGCATGCCGAATGACATCTATTTTCAAATTGGGCTAATTACGCTCATAGGGCTGGCAGCTAAAAATGCGATTTTAATTGTAGAGTTTGCCAGTCAAAAAATGGAGCAGGGCATGCCCGTTGCGCAAGCTGCGCTTGAAGCCGCACGCATGCGGTTCAGACCGATTGTGATGACTTCAATGGCGTTTGTATTAGGCATTGTGCCGCTGGTGTTTGCCACTGGCGCAGGAGCCGCCGCCCGCCGTAGTATGGGGACTGGCGTGTTCGGCGGCATGATTCTAGCCACTTTTGTGGCAACGATATTTATTCCATTATTCTTTACTTGGTTGACTGGTAAACGTGTGCGGCATCATGGGCACTTAGCAGAGTTAGATGCTCAGGAGACGGTGTGATGCTAAAAGCTAAATCTAATCACCATACAAGAATTATATCGATAGCAGTCGCTGTGGCGTTGCTTGCTGGCTGTAAAACGGTAGGGCCAGATTATCAGCGACCTGAAGTAAAGATGCCAGCGCAATACAGCGAAGTGACAGGTGAGAAAAGTAGTAATATTTCAAATTTACAGGATGCTAATATCCAAGTCTCAGGTCGCCAAGGGTTAACTACATGGTGGACGCTCTATCAGGACCCAATCCTGAATGATTTAGTGACTAAAGCGCGCCAGAATAATACTGATATTCAGTTGGCGGTTGCACGTATTGAAGAGGCTGATGCAGCAGCACGTGAAGTAGGCGCATCCGTATTTCCGCAAGTGGATTTGAATGCCGCAGCCAACCGTTCTCGTGTGACTGAAGCCGGTGCTTCTCCAGCATTTTCAAGTAACCCAAGAAATAATTTTAAAGCGCAATTCGGCACTTCATTTGAGCTGGATTTTTGGGGTAAATTACGCCGTGC
>JBARQL010000169.1:0-15194 GCA_049643685.1 Methylotenera sp. | reverse complement strand
CACCTAAATATTGCTGTTGTTGCAAGGTGATATTGTCACGTTTGTTGTACCAAGTGTGGTTTGCCCAACAAAGACAATAGTCAAAATTAAGCTGTTGATCCAGCACTAACTGCATGGGCTTTTCAAGTAATGTCTTACCTTCACCAAACCAGTAATCAAAAACTAAGAAACCGTTAATTCCATATTCTTTGGCGATTTTTGATTGTAATTCTAGGATTTTCTGGTCGAGCAGACTATATTCACCTAATGGGGCAATTGGTTTGCGTATTTCTTGCCATTTGAAGTATTTCTTTGCCTCACGCAATTGTACCCATTCTGTAAAACCCTTGCCCCACCAGCGATTGTTTTCTTCAATTTCATGAAATTGTGGTAAATAGTATGCCAAGCTGATTAATTTGTTTGAGGATGTCATTGCTGTAATTCTATGTGATGTTGAATTTGTATTGGCGTAATCTGTTTTAAGCAGTTTAAATGACCTAAAGGGCACTCACGTTTAAAACACGGACTACAATCTAAACCTAGATATTCTATTATCGCGTCAGGGTGCATGGGCGGCGTATGGTAAGGATCACTTGAACCAAAAATGGCGATTAGTCTCTTATTCAATGCCGCAGCGACGTGCATAAGGCCAGAGTCGTTACTAATGATGGTGTCACAAAGCGCCATTAAATCAATCGCTTCCGCAAGTTTTGTTTTCCCACCTAAGTTTAAACTGCGATTCTGCGTAAGTTGATTGATTGCAGTAGTAACAGGCACGTCTTTATCTGAGCCAAATAGCCATACCTGCCAGCCCTTATTCAGTGCAGTATTGGCAACTTCTGCATAATATTCCGCAGGCCAACGTTTGGCTTCACCATATTCTGCACCAGGACAAAGGCCCAAAACTTTATTGGTAGGCATTGATACAGCAAGTTTACTGAGTGCCAGAATCGCGTTTTGTTCTTGAGAAATAAGTGCTGGTCTAGGAATCACTATGGGTAAATTATCACCCGTCTCTAAGCCTAGATGAACAAAACGCTCGACTGTTTTTTTGAGTTTGCTTTTATCCAACGGCCGGATGTCGTTAATTAAACCATAACGCATTTCGCCTAAATAGCCGGTGCGTAGTGGTATGCTGGCGGCAAAAGGCAATATTGCGGATTTGAGTGAGTTGGTAAGTACAATCGCTTGCGTATAAGCCCCATTCCTCAGGCTCTTGCCAAATTGAATACGCTCAAAGAATGCAAACTTCCCATGTTTAAAAGGAAGTGCAATGCCTCGATTGACCTCTGGCATACGCGCCAGCAAAGGCAATGTCCAGACTGGTGCTGCAACATCAATAATACAATTCGGTCTGTTGGCTTTGAGTGTTTTGAATAAGCTCTGTGCGAGTACCATATCGCCGACCCAAGCGGGGCCTAGAATAAGTATTTTCTCAGGCATGTAATGTTGTTGATTAGCTGTTCATTTTCTTGATGATATTACTGGTACTGCGCCCTGCAACTAAGTCAATCAGCGCGACTTCACCACCCCAAGATTCCACCTCTTTACCGCCTACCACTTGGTCTGCTGTGTAATCGCTACCTTTGGCGATGATGTTGGGTTGAATGGCGTTAATGAGATTAATTGGCGTGTTTTCATCGAACAAAATTACGGCATCCACGGATTCTAGTGCAGCAAGTACGCGCGCCCTGTCATTTTCATTCACAACTGGCCGTGTTGGCCCTTTGATTGCGCTGACGGATCGATCGGTATTTAAGCCTAGCACTAATTTATCACCTCGCTTTTTTGCGGCTTCTAAATAGGTGACGTGTCCTGCGTGCAGTAAATCAAAACAACCGTTGGTGAAGACGATTTTTTGATTTTGTCTTTTCCACGTGTTCACTTTTTGTAATAGCTGATTTAGGTCGCATATTTTATGCGCTTGCTCATTACTTTGTTGACTGGATAAGGCTTCTAATAAATCAAGTTGCGTAATCGGCACAGTGCCTACTTTACCTACCACCACAGCGGCGGCAATATTGGCGAGTTGCAAACTTTCAAGTGGTGTTAGGCGATTCATAAGGCCAGCGGCCAGCGTGGCAATGACGGTGTCACCAGCGCCCGAAACATCAAACACTTGTTTGGCAATGGCGGGCAGATGATGTGTATTATCATCTAACAACGTAATGCCCTCTTCACCGCGCGTCACGGCCAAAAACTGCAGGTTTAAATTGGTTTTTAGCTTAGTCGCTTTTGCAATTAAATCAGGATCATTCGCATTGGTATCACAAGCTTCTGCGGTTTCTTTTTTGTTGGGTGTAAGTGCCGTTGCGCCTTTATATTTGCTGTAATCATGGCCTTTTGGGTCAACCAACACGGTGATATTTTGTGCTTTGCATTGCTTAATAATTTGCTGGCAAGTGTCATCGCTTAACAAGCCTTTTGCGTAATCAGAAAGAATTACTACACTGGGTTTAAGGGCAAGTTGTGCTTGAATCGCATTGAGTAATTGCGCAGATTCAGCACTATTAAATGGTGCGCCACTTTCTTGGTCTAACCGCAACATTTGCTGATGACCACTCAACACGCGAGTTTTGGCGATGGTAGGGCGGTTGCTAGAAATGCACATTCCGTTAGTATCAACGCCTAATTCTTGTAGTAAAGCAACTAAAGTTTTGGCTTCATTATCATTCCCGACGCAACCTACAATGTGCGTTTTAATGCTCAAAAGTGCTAAGTTGGCTGCCACATTGGCCGCACCGCCAGCGCGTTCATTCTGTTGGTTGAGCAGCACAATCGGCACAGGTGCTTCAGGTGAAATGCGGCCCACAGAGCCGATTAAATAACGGTCCAGCATCACATCGCCGATGACTAGCGCATGCTGTTTGACAGCACCTAAAATAGGTTTACCGAATTGTTTTACGGTATCGAGTAGTTTTTGCTGCATGATTTTTAATTAGGTTAGTCTGATTCTAAAATTTCACAAAGTGAATGCCCAACGAATATATGCGCCTCTTGAATTCTGGCCGTTACATTCGATGGCATCACCAAGCTGAAATCACATAAACTCAAAAGCTTACCGCCTGTGCCGCCCGTTAAACCTACGGTTTTTGCACCAATGGCTTTTGCCGCTTCCATCGCACGAACTACGTTGGCGCTGTTACCTGAAGTGGTAATGCCAATCACTAAATCTTCTGAACGGCATAGCGCTTCAATTTGGCGTGCGAAAATGTAATCGTAACCGTAATCATTGCCCACAGAGGTGAGAATAGAGGTGTCAGTAGTGAGCGCAATGGCAGCCATGCCTTTGCGTTCTTTTTTAAAGCGACCGACAATTTCTGCTGCAATGTGCTGGCTATCAGCCGCACTGCCGCCATTACCCATGATGAGGATTTTCCCGCCATTATTAATGCAGTTTTGCATGGCAATACCGACTTCGCTAATCATAGGGAAAAGTGGCTCCATAGCATTAAACATTGCTACGTGAGCAGCATGCTCGCCTTTTAAATACTCAACATATTTCATGTCGCCCTCCTAGCAGTAGATATCATCTTGCATTAAATAATTTTGTACATAATCTTTTACACCATCTTCTAAGCTTTGAAATGGGGCTGTGTAGCCCGCTGCGCGCAGTTTTGCTGAAGTTGCTTCGGTAAAATATTGATATTTTCCCTGCAAATCTTCAGGCATATCAATATAAGTGATATGTGGCGTTTTGCCTAAGCTGCTCATTACGCTAGTGGCTAACGCTTTAAATGCGCGTGCTTGACCAGTGCCGATATTATAAATGCCATTTTCACAAGCTTTGTTGCTGAGAGCGGCCTCTAGAAAATGTACGACAACGGCCGCAGCATCTTTCACGTAAATAAAATCGCGTTGTTGCATACCGTCTTCAAAACCTTGTTTATGGCTTTTGAAAAGCTTAACAGTTCCAGTTTTTTTAAACTGGTTAAAACTATGGAATGCCACGCTCGCCATACGATCTTTGTGATATTCGTTGGGGCCGTACACGTTAAAAAATTTGAAACCTGCCCAAGCGGGTGGTGCAGCCTGTTTTTCAGCGACTTGACGCAAAGCCCATTGGTCAAAAAAATGTTTGGAGTAACCGTAACCATTCAGCGGGCGAAGATTTTCAATGGAAGCATCATCGTATCCCTGCTTGCCATCTCCATAAGTAGCGGCAGAACTCGCATACAAAAACACTGCTTTGTTATTGGCGCACCAAGTCCAAAGGTTTTGTGAATAATGAATATTGGCCTCAACTAATTTGTTGAAATCGCGCTCGATAGTGGCACTAATGGCCCCCATATGGATGATGGCTTCAATATCTGTGCGATCCTCTAACCATGGCATCAATTGGTCTTTATCCAAATATTGCACGTATTGGCGCTTCACTAGATTTTGCCATTGGCTCTCGTGCGTCATGCGATCAACAATCACCATGTCATCACGTTGGAGTTTTGTATTGAGATGCCAAGCAATGATAGAACCTATCATGCCAGCGCCGCCAGTAATTACTATCATAAATATATTTTAAGCACGTAAAGCAGAAGTATAACGCTTATTTTAAGGTATCAATAGACTAGCCTTACTTTATGCTAGTTTCGCCTTGATCTTGACATCAACCTAGCAAAGAATTGTTGCACATCATCCACTAAGGTAAACGCGACGGGTATCACCAATAAGCTTAGTAAGGTAGAAGTGAGTAAGCCGCCTATGACTGATACTGCCATAGGACTTCGAAAAGACCCATCACTTGAGCCGAGTGCCAAAGCCACAGGCAGCATGCCTGCGGTCATGGCGATGGTGGTCATGATGATGGGGCGGGCGCGTTTGTGGCATGCATCTAAAATGGCATCGAGCCTCGTCATGTGATGGTCGCGCCTGGCGACAATGGCATATTCCACCAGCAAGATGGAGTTCTTGGTCGCAATACCCATGAGCATCACTAGCCCAATCATGGAGGGCATGGAAAGAGCTTTACCTGCCACTAGTAAACCTAAGAAGGCGCCGCCTAGTGATAAAGGAAGTGCTACTAAAATCGTAATGGGTTGTAAAAAGTCTTTGAATAGCAGCACCAACACAAAGTATATGCAAATCACGCCTGTGAGCATGGCAATGGCAAAGCTGGCAAATAGTTCGCCCATCATTTCTGCGTCACCGAGTTCTGCTTGGCTGACACCCGCTGGTAGATGTTGAATGCCAGGCAGTTTTTTTACCGCTTCAGCAGCATCTCCTATTGGCAAGCCGGAAAGCTCGATATTAAATTGCACATTGCGGGCGCGGTCGTAGCGTGAAATGACGGCTGGACCGCTCGCCATTTGCAAACTAGCGACTTGTTCAAGCGGCACAGAGCCACGCGTGCTTGGCACAGCGAGTTTGCCTAGCGTACTAAGATCTTGCCTTGCATCATTATTAAGTTTGACGACAATGGGTACTTGGCGTTGCTCTAAATTGAGTTTAGGCAATAGCTGCTCGTAATCGCCCACTGTGGCAATGCGCAAGGTTTCGCCTATCGCATTGCTAGTCACGCCTAAATCGGCCGCCGCGGCAAAATCTGGTTTGACGATGATTTCTTGGCGTACTAAAGCTGCGCTGGATGCAATATTACCTAGGCCTTTTATAGTGCGTAAGTCTTTTTCTACCGCACTGGCGGCGGCTTGCAGCGCGGCGGTGTCTTCACTGGTGAGGGCTAGCACATATTTTTCGCCAGAGCCTTCTAAGCCCACACCAAGCCGAACGCCCGCTAAGGCTTGTAATTTTTCACGCATTTCGGCTTCAATCACTTGTTTTTTTGGGCGTTTGCCACGCGGATCAAGCTGAATGGTGAGGGTGGATTTACGTGCTTCGGTACTGCCGCCACCTGCGAAAGGATCGCTTCCCGCTGCACCTCCACCCACGGCGGTGTAAACGCTGTTTACATGTTGAATGTCTTTTAATATGAGGCGTGCTTGTTCGCTCACTGCAATGGTTTGCGCCAATGTTGCACCAGGCGCTAGCTCAATGCGTACTTGCGTTTGCGAGTTGTCATCGGCCGGTACAAAACCTTTGGGCAATAAAGGAATGAGCGAAATAGAACCGATAAAAAAGGCAATGGCGGCTACGGCAGTGATTAAACGGTGCCCAACACACCAGCGTGCAAGGCGCATATAGGTGCGCATGACCAAGCCATCATTTATCGTCTCAATTTTGCTTGGGCGCATGATGTAGGCCGCCATCATAGGCGTAAGTAGCCGCGCTACGAGTAACGAGGCAAAGATAGCAAAAACGGCTGTCCAACCAAATTGTTTAAAAAATTTGCCCGGGATGCCATCCATAAATGCAGTAGGTAAAAATACCGCAATTAAGGTGAAAGTGGTCGCCACCACTGCCAAGCCGATTTCTTCGGTGGCGATCAGCGCTGCTTCAAAAGGCGATTTTCCCATGCGCGAATGACGCACGATGTTTTCCACTTCCACAATCGCGTCATCCACCAACACGCCAACCACTAACGAGAGCGCAAGCAAGGTGACTACGTTAATCGAAAAGCCTAGATATTTCATCCCAATAAAGGCGGGAATCACCGACAAAGGTAGGGCAACAGCGGAGACAAACGTAGCGCGAAAGTCGCGTAAAAATAACCACACAACCAGCACCGCTAGCAAGGCGCCTTCGTATAACATGGTCATCGAAGCATCAAACTCCTCTTGTACTGGTTGCACAAAGTTAAAGGCTTCGGTGATCTCAATATCGGGGTGCGCAAGTTTGATGGCATCTAGCACTTTGTAAACGCCTGCACCCACCTCAAGCTCGCTGGCGCCTTTACTGCGGCTCACTTCAAAGCCAATCACGCTTTTGCCATCTAAAAATGCGGCCGATGTTGGCTCAGCAATGGTGTCAATCACGTTCGCTACTTGGTTTAAGCGTACTTTGCGGCCATCGCTCAGAAGGATGTCCATATTAGCTAATTCATCGGCTGATTTCACTTTGGCCAAAGTGCGGATGGGTTGTTCGCTGCCGCTAAGCTTGGTGACGCCGCCTGCGGCTTCTAATTGCGTTAAACTTAAGTTGCGGGAAATATCCGCCGCTGTGGCATTGAGTGACTGAAGTTTTGCCGTGTCTAACTCTACCCACACTTGTCGATTTACGCCGCCTACGCGCCCAACATTGCCCAAGCCTTTAACACCGAGCAATTTTTTGGTGAGCGCGTCATCCACAAACCAAGAAAGTGCTTCGGCATCCATGCGGCTGGAATGAATGGTGAAGGCTAAAATAGGCGCGCCTGCAATATTGAGCTTGCTGACAATCGGTTCGCGCAAATCATTAGGCAAATCCGCGCGCACTTCAGAAACGGCCGAGCGTACATCGTCCACTGCCTCTTGCACGGGTTTTTCTAGACGAAACTCGGCGGTGATGCTCACGTTGCCATCTTGAATAGTGGTGTAAATATGGCGTAAACCTTGCAATTTGGCTACGGAATTTTCAATTTTACGCGCGACTTGGGTTTCAAGCTGGTCTGGCGATGCGCCAGGCAATGCCGCGCTCACAGTAACCGTAGGTAAATCTAAATCAGGAAAGTTTTGCACTTTCATGCTGTTAAAACTCATGCTGCCGGCCAAGCACAGCAGCATGAATAAAATCAGTGCGGGAACTGGGTTTTTGATGGACCAGCTAGAGATGTTCATTTGTTAACAACCCTAACGCTATCGCCATCTGCTAAAAATGCGCCGCCGCTTTCGACAAAATCAGCTTCTTTTGCAGCTAGGTTAAGTATTTCTACGCGGTCATCTTTTCGTTGTCCCAGTTGTACTTTGGTTTGCAAAATTTTGTTATTTTGTACTTGCATGACGTAGGCAAAGCCATCGCGCATCACGATGGCGGTGTTGGGTAAGGTAAGGCTGTTGGTCTCGCCCAACACGAAACCGCCCTGTGCGAACATACCGATTTTTGCACTGCCAGCCGGAATGTCTACATACACCACGGCGTTGCGCGTTTTGGCATCTACACTAGGCGCAATGGTGCGCACTGTGCCCTCAGTTGTGGTGCCGTCAGGTAGGGAGATGTGAGTTCTCATGCCAGTTTTAATTTGTGAAATATCGGCTGAGGTTAAATCTGCGCGCCATTCAATGCGACCTTTGCGAATCAATCTGAACAACTCTTGCCCAGCCGCATATACCGTGCCGACCGTGGCAGGGTTTTGTGAAATAATGCCGTTATCAGGGGCAAGCACAGCGGTTTGTTTAAGCTTTATACTTTGTGCTTTTAAGCTGGCTTGCGCCGCATTTACACGCGCTTTAGCACTAGTCTCAGCTGTGATGTATTGCTCAATTTGTTGTTTACTCAAAGCGCCAGTATCTTGAATGCTGCGTGCACGACTGGCGTTACTGGCGGCCTCTGCAAGGGTAGCTTGCGCTTCGGCCACATTGGCCTGCATTTGCGCAACGTCTGCTTCAATCGATGATGCTGAAAAACGTGCCAATACTTGCCCGCGTTTAACGTGGTCGCCAATATTCACCGATACTTCACGCAATAACAAACCATTGCTTTCGGCGCTAATGCTTGATTCTTGCCATGCGGCAATGTTGCCATTGGCGTTTAAAGTTTTATTCAATAAGGTAGGTTGTGGCTTGATAGTGCTCACAGTCAGGCTGGCGTTAGTGGCAGTTTCTTTGATTGCCGACTTTTCACTCGTATTGTCCTGCTTGTTTTGACATCCGCTCGCGAACAGGCCAACAGCGATTAAAACAGGGATGATTTTTTTAGAGGTCATTTCGTATTTCCTATTTCTGAAAGTACTGTTTTATCCCAACCACCGCCTGCTGCACGATACAAGCTCACCCAAGCCAGTACGCGTAGTTTTTGGTTATTGATTGCGTTGGTTTGTGCGGCTAACAAAATGCGGCGCTGCTCTTCAAGCTCAATTAAGTTGGCAAAACCTGCGCTTACTTTGGTTTGTGTGGCATCAAACGAGGCTTGATAACCTTTTATGGCTTCGGCAATATCTGCTTGCCGCGTATTGGTGCTATGTAAGTTCACCAGCGCCTCTTCCACTTCTTTCACGGCACCTCGCACTTTACTGCGATAAATCGCTGCGCTTTCCTCGTATTTTGCCTCGCTACTCGCAAGTGTCGCTTCTTTCACACCAGGGTGATAAATAGGAAATGTAATCGAAACGGGCCCTAATGACCATGTTTTGCCATTGTTACTGAATTCGCTACCGGATAGCCACATCCAGCCGATGGAGCCATTCAGCGATACCTTAGGCAAACTGCTAGCATAAGTAGATTGAATATCTGCCGCTGCGCTTACTAAATCCGCTTCTGCAGCATAAATATCCGGGCGCTGTGCGATGATCTGCGCAGGAAGTGCATTGAGTGCAATCAAGCCCGCTTCATGGCCAGATGTAAAGGTTTGCGCTTTGAGTTTTTCGCGTAATACAGGTTCATCTAAATTAGTTAAAGCCACCAGCGCTTTCACTTCTAGATCGCACTGCACTTGCTGGGCTTTGAGTTGTTGCCTCGCGTCTGCCAGGCTGGCCTTAGCTAGACGACTATTGGCGGGCGCAGAAAAACCGGCATTGACAGTGATGTCGGTTAAACGAAGAGATTCTGCGCGAGAATCCACATCAGCCTGCAGAACGTCTGCTTCCATATCGCAAAAGCGCTGGTTAAAGTAAACGTTGGCGGTTTCTGCCGCCACGGACACGCGCGCCTCATGCCAGCCAGCGTTGGCGGCATTTTCTTGCGCAAGGCTTGCGGCAAGCGCGCCACGGTTAGCCCCAAAAATATCCAGCTCCCAACTCGCTTGCGCACCGACTTGCCAAGTGTTGATGGGGTCTCCACCACTGGATTGGTTGCCTTGCCCAATTCCACCAATATTAGCCCCTCCAACATTGAAGCTGGTTGCTGGCTGTTGCACACTGCGTGAGGCAGACGCTGTGCCATCCACTGCAGGTAACAAAGTCGCGTTGGCTTGCGTACGCGTAGCCCGTGCCTTTGCAACGCGAGCTTTTGCGCTGGCTAGCGTTACTGATTCTTTTTGGGAGGCCTCAATTAACTCAAGCAACAGAGCATCTTGATATTGTTGCCAAAATTGAGTTAAATTACCCCGGTTGCCCCCGTGCGGTAAGTTTTCCTGCCATTTTTCAGCAATTTTAGTGGTGCCGACGGTGCTTTTTGGATTATATTTTTGGCTGAGTTTTTGCATTGCTGAGCAGCCACTCAGGGTTAAACATAAGACCGATAACAATAAAAGTTGATGTTTTTTAGTCATTGATTATATTTATATTTTTTGTTTTCAAACATTCTGCACTGAACTAAATTTTAACATAATCGAGGTGTTAACCTATCACTCGATTGGGAAACGACACTTCTAAAACAACACATCCTACATCCGTTTTAAACGGCCCGTGTACTTCATTGGGTGGTCTGCTGGCATAATGGCCTGCTTCTAGCCACAACCCAAAAGCTTGGTCGTAAAGGCGGCCGCTCACAATGAATATTTCTTCAGGGTAAAGATGGCTTTTGCCGCCAAGACTTGCGGTATCTGCCCCCGCAAAAAAACGCGTAAGCCTTGTGTATTCGCCAGTATTTGGGTCTATGCTCAAGGTGAGTTCTTCGACCGTACCCTCTAACCCTGCAATGGGCGACCATTTTTGCTTATTCTCAGGGGCGAATGTATTCCAATAAGTGGCGGTGGATTTCGTCATATTGAACTCCTATTTTCATTGTTGAAACTATTAAAAAGCGACTTATGCTAATTATCCTATTGACCGCGTTTACGCCCACCATACAAGCTTTTAGGGTAGTTCAATATGGCTGCATTGGCGTTTTCAAGTTCCCTTAAGGCGTCTTTTGCCACCCAAATGGCCGCTTTGTTTTCAGTTTTCAATAGTTGTTTTGCAGTGTTAATGGATTCTAAACGCAAAACCGCATTGCGTTTGCCGATGTTGCGCAACGCCCAATTGATGGCTTTGCTAACGTATTTTCGCTCATCATGGGCTTCATGCATAATAATAGGTAAAAATTGTTGAAAAACCGTATTTTCAGCTTTTTTATTGGCAAAGCCATAGCTTGCCATCAGCACAAAAGCTGCGCGTTTGACAAACTCAGCATCATTGTTTGACCATTCCAATGCTTTAGACAGCGCAAATTCACTTTTTGAAAACAAGCCCATGCAAAATGAATCGCAAATTTCCCAGTTTTCAAACGTGCGCACCCACGCATCCATTTGCGCTTCAGTAATGTCTTTGGGATGATAAATTTTGCTGCACAGCAACCGCGCCTCATAAATACCCGTGTCAAATAATTGCACCGCAAGTGTGTTGTTCAAGCCAATTTGTTTGGCAAGCTGTTGAAGATCTTTTTGGTAAACGCCTAGTGCATTGCTGGCAATGATGCCGAATTTTTGCGCTTTGGCTTTTATAACTTCAGGATTACTTAGCCGATTTAGCTCACATAAAATTTGTTCTAACGATTGATTCATATGGTTATTTTAACGGCATGTGTATATCCGTCAATAAATCCGCAGGGGCAGTATTTTCTGGGTTGTTCAAATATTCTTCAAATGCAGGCGCGCTGCCCAGCTCGCGCCCTGATTGCGGTAGCCATGTGCCATAAAACCAATCATAAGCGGCCGATAATCCTGCATAAGGACCTTGGTAGTGTAGCACTGCGTATTCGCCACCTGCGATGGTGTAGCACTCTAGCGGGGCTTCTGGCGTGACGGTTTGGCTCGCAGTTAGGCTAATAGTAGCGCAGGCCAGTGAGCGTAACTCTTTTTCAGCCACTGAAGATGGGTCATCAAAAAATACACCCATCATGCGTGTATTGGCACCGATGAGCTGACGTGCGCCTAACCAGCTAAATAAGCAGTCAAACGTTTGCCCGATTTGCAAATACGCACCGCTATGTTTGACGCAGACGACTTCGGTATCGGCAATGGTTTTGTAGGTCACATTAAACATGGTGGAACTCCTTGCGTGTTGAGGGTTGAGATAAGGCGCGTGGCTGCCATGGCTGCGATAACGGGCAGGCGGCATGCCATAAGCCGCATTAAACGTGCGGGTGAATGATTGAATGTTTTTGTAGCCGGCTTGCTTTGAAATGGCGGCAATGCTCAAGCTGGTTTGCGCTAGCGCATTGGCCGCGCGATGCAAACGCAAGCGTTGCACCGTGTTAAAAATGGTTTCACCCCGCGCAGCGCGGTAAATGCGGTGAAAGTGATAGGGCGAAAGATAAGCGACTTCTGCCAGTTTGATTAAGTCTAATTCATCATCCAGATGTGCGTAAATATAATCCGTCACGCGGTTTAAGCGTGCTTCGTAGTGCAACCAATCGGTCGGTTTTTGCATAATTTTGCTGTTATTTTTGTTCAGAACTGACACAATAACATAAGCGTATTTAACAAATCTTGCTTAAGTTGGGAGGGGATATTTTATGAGGAAAATGATTTAAATAGGCAAGCATAAACCCTCGAGCGATTTTTATTCCTCTGTAAGCCGCATTCTAGTGGGGGTTGCAGGCAGGTTAAATAATGTGGGTTAAATTTTTGGGTTTAAGCGCCTAAATTTTTGGCTAGATTTTTGGTGGCTTCGTTTGATTTTTTTGCAGTTTCAACATCCCATTCTGCGCTCACCCAGCCTTGCAGATTTTCTAGCGCAATTTGCGTCATGGCCTGAATCCAGGCATCATTTTCATTGAGCGCGGGAATGTAGTTGTATTCACCACCACCATTAGTTTGAAAGAGATGTTTTCCTTCCATGGCGATTTCTTCTAAAGTTTCTAGGCAATCGCTAGAAAAGCCTGGGCAAATTACATCTATACGCTTAGTTTTGGATTTCCCTAATGCTTCTAGCGAGCTTGCGAGGTAAGGTTTTAGCCATTCTTGTTTGCCAAAGCGCGATTGAAAGGCCACAATGTAATCGGCTTTGGTTAACCCTAAAGCTTCGGCTAATAAACGCGCAGTTTTGTGGCATTGGCAGTGATAAGGGTCACCGCTGGTGAGGTGCGCTTTAGGCACACCATGAAAGCTCATCACCAGTTTTTCGCCACTGCTAAAATTCGGCTTGTTGTTGAGTCGCCAATGTTCACGCACACTATTGGCCAGTGCTTCAATATAGGCGGGGTGATCGTGATAGTTGCGAATAGTGCGGATGGCAGGCACGTTACGCATTTTCAGCAATGCTCGCCAAACCGCATCTAAGGCTGAAGCTGTGCTGCTTGCGGCATATTGCGGGTAAAGCGGGAATACTAAAATGCGGTCGCAGTGGGCCGCCTTCAGCTTGTCGATGGCAGATTGCATGCTGGGGTTGCCGTAACTCATGCCTAACTCAATCACATGCGGCGATTTGATTTTTTGGCTGAGATAGCCGCGCAATAATTGCGTTTGTTTTTGCGCATGTACCATGAGTGGCGAGCCTTCCTGCATCCAAACTTGCGCGTATTTCTCGGCCGATTTTTTGGGGCGAACCACCAAAATAATGCAGTTTAAAATAAACCACCAAATCGCGCGGGGGATTTCAACGATGCGTCGGTCACTTAAAAATTGACGTAGATAAGGACGTAGAGCTGCGGCTGTTGGCGCGTCAGGGGTGCCTAAGTTGGCGAGTAAAATGCCAACTTTGAGTTGATCGCCGTGCGTATATTGGGTTTCTGGGTTGAAGTAAGCCATGATTTTATGCTTTATGTTCTTTATGTTCTTTATGTTTTTTTTAATTAGAGGCGTTCAGCGCGTTCGACAGCAGTTTCGCCGTCACATCCACAATCGGAATCACGCGCTCATAAGCCATGCGCGTAGGGCCAATGACGCCTAACGTGCCTACCACCTGGCCGTCAGCTTCATAGGGTGCGGTGACCATGCTACATTCATCCAGCGGTAAATAACCAGCCTCATTGCCGATAAATATTTGTATTCCCTCAGCGCGTTGGCTGTTATCAAGCAACTGCATCAATGAGGTTCTGCGCTCAAATATATCAAAAAGTTTGCGTAAACTGGCCACATTGGTTGAGAGTTCATCGACATGCAATAAGTTGCGTTCTCCCGCAATCACCACACCATCGCCTTCACCTGCTTTGTGGCTGGCCTCTAGCGCGGCGCTCATGAGCTTATTCATGTCGGTTTGCATCTGTTTGAGTTCAGTATGCAGTTTCAGTTGCACCTCATCAAACGTTTGGCCAGAGAAATTGGCATTAAAATAATTGCCTGCTTGCGTGAGTTCGCTAGCGGAATAGGGCTTTTCAGTGAGGATGATGCGGTTCTGAACGTTGTTGTCGCTGGTGACGATAATCACTAGGATTCTTTTTTCAGATAACGGCAAAAATTCCAAATGTTTAAAGGAGATACGTTTGCGCTTTGGTGTTACCACCACGCCTGCAAATTGCGTGAGTTGAGAGAGCATATCTGCCGCATTGGCGATAAGTTCATTCTGGTTAGGGGATGATAATCCACTTTTAAGTGTTTGGAATGCTTTGGTTTCTAGCGGTTGTACCGTCAGCAAAGAATCTACAAATAGTCGATATCCCTTTTGTGTGGGTATGCGGCCAGCCGAGGTGTGCGGGCTCGCGATGAAGCCTAACTGTTCGAGGTCGGACATCACGTTGCGAATGGTCGCCGCGCTTACGTCTAAACCACTATGTTGCAATAACGTGCGTGAGCCTATCGGTTGACCATCACTGATGTAATGTTCAACCAACGTTTTGAGTAAAATCTGCGCACGTTTATCCATCACTATAATCCATGCGCAAATTATGGGTCAGATGGCGCGTTTAAGCAATATTATTGCGGTTGTGGTTTGGTTTCTTTTTTCTTGAAGAACTTGCTCAAGTCTTGCACCAACTGCAGCATGGCAGGCTGTTTTTTGGCTAAAATGGCTTTACGTTCTTCAGGAGATAACGCTTCGTCGTTGCCTTTGCTCGCTTTTAGCATTGCAAAGCTTTTACCATTCACGGGTTGGATAATTTTCACTTCATCATCGAAATAGGCGACTTTGTCCCAATCTGAAATGTAAGTGTGGTTGCGTTTTTCACCCGTGAGTAAGTTGTAGCCAGTTGCATAGTCACTGCTTGGGTTGGTCACACCCAGTAGTGGCATAATCGTCGGAATAATATCCATATGGCTCGTCATTTGATTGCTGATCAATGGCTGCATGCCTGGTTTGTAAATCACTAAAGGCGTCATCACCTGCTTATCAACAAAGGTTGAGTTATGGCCCCAAAAGCCATTTTCCATAAACTCTTCACCGTGGTCACCATTCA
>JBARQL010000168.1:0-3745 GCA_049643685.1 Methylotenera sp. | reverse complement strand
GTCAAAATCCCATCCGCCCCAGCCCGTTTAAACGCCAACAAACTCTCCATCACGCAAGCCTTTTCATCCAACCAGCCATTTTGCGCAGCAGCTTTTAGCATCGCATATTCACCACTCACCTGATACGCAAACGTTGGCACTCCGAACTCATCTTTCACGCGGCGCACAATATCTAAATACGGCATGCCAGGCTTCACCATTACCATATCTGCACCTTCTGAAATATCCAGCGCCACTTCTTGCATGGCCTCATCGCTATTGGCTGGGTCCATTTGGTAGGTGTATTTATTGCCTGAGCCTAGATTGCCTGCAGAACCAACTGCATCGCGGAAAGGTCCGTAAAATGCTGAGGCATATTTGGCGGAATAGGCCAAAATCTTGGTGTGAATATTGCCTGTGCTTTCTAGCGCCTCACGGATTTGACCAACGCGACCATCCATCATATCGCTAGGCGCAACAATATCAGCCCCAGCATTGGCGTGAGAAATGGCTTGTTTCACTAGCACTTCAATGGTTTCATCATTCATCACGTAGCCAGTATCATCAATCAAGCCATCTTGACCGTGCGTGGTAAATGGGTCTAAAGCGACATCGGTCATCACACCGAGTTGCGGGAATGCGGCTTTCAATGCCATGACAGCGCGTTGCGCCAAACCTTCTGGGTTGTAGGCTTCTGCGGCATCTAAGCTTTTGAATTTGCTATCCACTACGGGGAATAATGCAATGAGCGGAATTCCTAACGCTACGCATTCAGCCGCCGTTTTAAGCAAAACATCAATGCTTTGGCGTTTAACACCCGGCATAGAAGCGACTTCTTCGGTACGATTTTCACCATCTAACACAAACACTGGGTAGATTAAATCATTGGACGTTAGTACGTTTTCACGCATCATGCGGCGTGAAAATTCGTCTTTACGCATACGGCGTGGGCGGGCATAGGGGTAGCTCATTTGGTTTACCTCGACATGACTGTCATTAAAATTTTATATGCCAAAAACTCTTGCCAACTCGGCACCTGGGTCTGGCTGGCGCATAAACGCTTCACCCACCAAGAATGCATGCACATCATGGTCACGCATCAACTTCACATCTTCTGGCGTGAAAATACCCGATTCCGTGACCACGAAGCGGTCTTCTGGCAACACTTTTAATAAATCCAAAGTGGTTTGCAACGTTACATCAAAGGTACGCAGATTACGATTATTGATGCCAATCAGCGGCGTATCTAACTGCAAGGCAAGCGCCAATTCATCTGCATCATGTACTTCTACCAACACCGCCATGCCTAAGTCATGGGCAAGCTGTTCTAAAGCACGCATTTGATTTAGCTCTAATGCCGCCACAATCAGCAAAATACAATCTGCCCCCATGGCACGGGCCTCAAACACCTGGTAGGGGTCTATCATAAAGTCTTTGCGCAATACTGGCAGTTTGCAAGCTTTACGAGCTTGTTTAAGATATTCAGCACTGCCTTGAAAATACTCTACATCAGTGAGTACTGACAAACACGCTGCGCCGCCTTTTTCATAGCTTTTAGCAATTTCTGCCGGGTTAAAATCTGCTCGAATAATGCCTTTAGAAGGACTGGCCTTTTTGATTTCGGCAATCACCGCAGGTTTATTCGCGCTGACTTTTGCAAAAATACTGCCCACAAAATCGCGTGGGTCGCCCTGCGCCTCAGCTTGTTTCTGTAACTGATCTAAGCTGATGGCCGCTTTGCTTTTGGCAACTTCAGTCTTTTTAGTGGCTAGAATTTTATTTAAGATGTCTGACATAATAGGTTCGATTGAATAATGGAGTGTTTATTGGTAGGTTTTGCCGTTGTGTTTAATCCAGCCGCCTTCGATTTTTGACTGCGGGTCATGGTGCGTCCAATGCACCACGCCGCCTTTTGGGTTATAAACATACTCACCTCTAAACTGAATAGTGTCGCCCACCGTGATAGGCACGGCATTCGCCAAATCGATATTATGTGCAAATAGTAACGTTTGCGCTTCTGAAATCGTCACCAAAAATTTTTGATGTCGCGAGCCTTTGTTATCGTCCGGCAGTGATTTTTTCACAATGCCGCTGCCTTCCACAAAAATATTACTCTTTTTGTGCTGAAAGGCTTCTATGAGTACCGCATTCTCAACTGGAGCTGCAGCGGTATGGTCAAGGCCGACTTGCGTTTGCGCAGCAACAGGCGTATTACCTATGCTCAAACTGCTTGTATTTTGCTTACAGGCAACGAACGTGCTTAAAACAACCAACAGGAATAAATATTTTTTCATACTACTGCTTGCTTCAGGGCTTCAAGCTTCGCTAAAGCCGCGCCGCTATCAATTACTTCCGCCGCTTTTAGTATGCCTGAAGCTAAACTGTCTGCTACGCCTGAAACATAAATCGCCGCACCAGCATTAAGGAGTACGATATCCCTCGCTGCACTTTTTTTGCCATTAAGTACTTCTAAAATAATGGCTTTCGATTGCGCTGCATTTTCGACTTGAATACTACTTAACGCATGATGCTGTAAGCCAAAATGCGCAGGATTGAGGGTATATTCAGTAATTTTTCCGTCTTTAAGTTCGGCCACAAAAGTGTCACCTGAAAACGAAATTTCATCCATTCCATCTTCACCATGCACTACCAACACGTGCTCAGAACCTAAATTCTGTAGCACTTGCGCAAGTTTCACTGTCAAATTTTTATCAAATACTCCCATGACTTGCCTTTTGGCTGAGGCAGGGTTAGTCAGTGGGCCAAGCAAATTAAAAATCGTGCGCACACCTAACTCGCGGCGCACCGGGGCAGCATGTTTCATTGCACTATGATGATTAGGCGCGAACATAAAACCAATGCCAATCACTTCCACGCTTTGTGACACTTGCGCTGGCGTTTGGTGTACATTCACTCCCAACACTTCCAGCACATCTGCACTACCGCAAGTAGAGGACACCGAGCGCCCACCATGCTTAGCCACTTTTGCACCCGCCGCAGCTGCGACAAATGCACAGACTGTGGAAACATTAAAAGTTTGTATGCCGTCGCCGCCTGTGCCGCAGGTATCCACCAAATAAGTGGTATCGTGAATATCCACCTTGGTTGAAAGGCTGCGCATCACTGTTGCTGCTGCAGAGATTTCTTCTACTGTTTCACCCTTCATGCGCAAAGCCACTAAAAATGCTGCAATTTGCACAGGCGTGAGTTCACCGCCCATCACTTGTTGCATCACGGCGAGCATGGTTTCATAACTTAAGTTCTCACGTGCGAGTAACTGATTAAGCGCTTGTTTGAACATGGTCATTAAACCTTTTGCTAATATGCCTTGAGAAAATTATCCAGCAACTCATGTCCATATTCAGTCAAGATAGATTCAGGGTGAAACTGCACGCCTTCAACTGCCAGCGTTTTGTGTTTTACACCCATAATCTCTCCGAACTCACCGTTAGCATCTTGCGTCCATGCGGTAATTTCCAGGCAATCTGGAATGCTTTCGCGTTCAATCACTAATGAATGGTAACGTGTAGCCGTGTAAGGGTTAGGTAGCCCTTTAAACACACCAATATTTTTATGGTGAATCAGCGAGGTTTTGCCATGCATCAGTTGTTTGGCATGAATAATCTTGCCGCCAAACGCTTGGCCGATACTTTGATGCCCTAAACAAACCCCCAGCAATGGAATCTTACCTGCAAATTCATGAATCAACGGTACGCTAATCCCTGCTTCATTGGGCGTACATGGGCCAGGAGAAATCACGATATGG
>JBARQL010000167.1:0-3014 GCA_049643685.1 Methylotenera sp. | reverse complement strand
TATTCACGTGCAAATTTACGAATATCATCAGCAGGAATACCTGTGATTTCTGCTGCCCACTCTGGCGTTCTTGTTTTAGCGCGCTCGGCTAACTCTTTGTAGCCTAATGTGTAGTTATCCACGTAGTCTTGGTCAACTAGATTTTCGGTAATAATCACGTTCATCATCGCCATCGCCAAAGCGCCATCAGTACCCGGTTTTGGCGCAATGTGCCAATCAGCCTCTTTGGCGGTTTTAGAGGCATAAGAATCGACGACCACGACTTTAGCGCCTCGTTTTTGCGCCTCGTGAATGATGTGCCAGTGATGTAAGTTGGTGCTTACTGAGTTACATGCCCAAATAACAATATATTTTGAGTGGCTAAAGCTTTCAGGGTCAACACCAGCCGTTGGGCCAACTGTGAGCAGCCATGCGGTGCACGAACCTTCTCCACAAAAGGTGCGCTCACATACGGTAGCGCCCATGCGGTTAAAAAATGCATCGCCGCCATTGAGGCCATGTACCAAACCTTGGTTGCCCAAATAGCTATTGGGCATTATGGCGTGCGGACCATCTGTAGCGATTATAGCTTTCCACTTGGTGGTAATTTCGGAGAGGGCTTCATCCCAAGTAATGCGTTTGAATTGCTTGCTGCCTTTAGCGCCTGTGCGTTTGAGCGGGTAAAGCAAACGGTCTGGGTGGTAATGGCGTTTTTCGTAATCTTTGAGCTTGACGCATAAACCGCCGCGAGTCATGGGGTGCTCTTTATTGCCAGTAACAGAAATGAGTTTTTTGTCTTTTACCGTATACACCATGCTGCAGGTATCTGGGCAATCGTGTGGGCAACCGCCGTGAAAAGTTTTAACGCCTTGATTATTACCTTGATCTCCATCCATGCTAGTCTCCTCCACCAAAATACTATTGAGTTGTAAACCGCTTTTTTCAGTCAATATATACCCATCTGTATAGCTTTGCAATGTGCCATTTTTCGACCTTAATATATTGCTCAATTTTATAGAAAAATCATTAGGTTAATAAACCCACATTTAAAATTGATGATGTATTGGTATTGCAAAAGTAGGTGTAAAATCTTACTACTTTTTTTAAAGCAGGATGTTTAAAACTGCCTGTTTAATTTAGGATACTTCATGTTTATTTATCGTCACAAGCTGCCCATACGCATCATGCATTGGATTAATGTTCTATGCTTTGTCGTGCTGTTTATGACGGGGCTAAACATCTTCAACGCGCACTCCGCCTTAAACTTAGGTAAATCTTCCTATAATGGTTATGCGCCGATATTTGAAATTAAAACGCTTCAAGCCAGCAATGGCGAATTAACCGGCATCACCAATATCATGGGTTACGAATTCAACACCACTGGCGTACTTGGCGCTTCTACTGGGCCAAACGGAACGCTCATCAGACGTGGATTTCCTTCTTGGCTGACGATTCCAGGGCCAAAATGGTTGGCGATGGCTAGACATTGGCACTTTTTCTTTGCTTGGTTGTTTGTGATTAATGGCGCGTGTTATTTAAGCTACTCATTTTTAAGCAGGCATGTTCAGCGCGACCTTTTAGTCACTAAAAAAGACCGGGCCTCTTTCTGGCAATCTATAAAAGACCATGTTCAATTTAAGCACCCAAGCGGTGAAGATGCTATTCCTTATAACGTATTGCAAAAATTAGCGTATCTCAGTGTGATTTTCATATTACTGCCGCTGATTATTTTAATGGGCATGGCAATGTCACCATTTTTGAATTCACTTTTACCTGGCTGGGTAGATTTATTTGGCGGCCGCCAAACGGCGCGTACCATTCATTTTGTTGTGGCTTGGTTGTTGCTGGGCTTTGTATTTATTCATGTGTTTGAAGTCATCATTACCGGGCTATGGAATAATGTACGCTCGATGATCACTGGAAAATATCATATTGACACTACACACAAAGAAGGCAGATGAAGATGCACCAATATGACAGAAGACGCTTTTTAAAACGCCTGTTATTAGGGGCCAGCGCTGCGGTGCTGGCTGGTTGCGATAAGCTTTCCAACTCAGAAACATTTACTGGCATCCTCAAAACAGGTGAAACATTTAGCAAAAATGCCCGCGACCTGTTGAATAATCGTAAATCTATGGCGCAGGAATTTAGCGAGGCCGATTTATCACCTAGCTTTAGAAGTAATGGCACCTCCCTGCCCAACAGTGCGGAATATGCAGCATTGGCAAAGAATAATTTTGCAGATTGGTCATTAGAAATTGGCGGTTTAGTAGTGCAACCCCTTAAACTGACACTCGCGCAAATTCAGCAACTGCCCAGTCGCACACAAATCACGCGGCATGATTGTGTCGAAGGTTGGAGCGCGATTGGCAAATGGACTGGTACGCCTTTGCATGAAATACTGGCATTGGCTAAGCCGCTGCCCGCTGCACAATATGTTGTATTCTACTGCGCAGACCCGATGAATGATGACGGCTCGGACAAGTATTATGAAAGCATTGATATGGATGATGCTTTGCATGCCCAAACCATACTGGCCTATCAACTGAATGGCGAAACGCTGCCGATTAAAAATGGTGCGCCCATTCGATTACGCGTAGAACGCCAGCTTGGCTATAAGCAAGCCAAATATATTATGCGCATTGAATTAGTTGAGAAATTTGACCATATCGCGCAAGGCAAAGGTGGATATTGGGAAGATTCTTCAGGTTATGAATGGTATGCAGGTATATAAACATGCAGCATAATAACTCCAAGCTAGCATTACTCGGCGGCTTAACCCCTAGCGCGTTCTTGGCTGAATATTGGCAAAAAAAACCGTTACTGATTAAAAATGCCATTCCAAATTTCTCAGGCCTGCTAAGCCCGGATGAGCTTGCAGGCCTGGCTTGCGAAGATGATGTGCAATCACGCATTGTGGAATATAAAAAAGGTAAATGGCATGCCAGCCACGGTCCGTTTAATGAAGCTGATTTTGCCAATCTAACAGAAAAGCCGACGCCAGAAAACAATTGGACTTTACTCGTACAAAGCGT
>JBARQL010000166.1:0-23579 GCA_049643685.1 Methylotenera sp. | reverse complement strand
GTGAATCGCCCCTAATGCAGTAGATACTTTTTAGCCTCATAATTGAGGTTAAAAAGGAGCATTAAATGAGCAGCAAACGATTCACAGAAGAATTCAAACTAGAAGCGATCAAACAAATTACTGAGCGGCAATATTCAATTGCTGAAGTATCGGCAAGGCTTGGCGTATCAACGCACAGTCTTTATGCCTGGGTAAAGAAATATGAACAACCTGAACCGGTAAGATTGGCTGCTGCAGATCAGCAAGTAACGATTAAAAAGCTACAAGCTGAATTAAAACGTGTGACAGAAGAGCGTGACATCCTAAAAAAGGCCGCCGCGTACTTTGCCAAAGAATCCCAGTAAGGTACGCATTTATCCGCCAGCATGAGCCGGAGTATGCGGTATGTCGCATATGTCGCGTGATGAATGTGCATCCAAGGGGCTACTACGCCTGACGCAAATCTCCAATATCAAACCGTCAACATGAAGATGGTTGATTGCTAGGATTGATTAAGCAGTTTTGGTTGGAAAGCGCTGGCGTCTATGGCTACCGCAAGGTCACTGACGACTTGCGTGATATAGGTGAGCGTTGTGGCAAGCACCGTGTCTATCGATTGATGCGGGCGGAAGGCTTACGCTCGCAGACAGGCTATCGCCGCCGCCCTGGTCCACGTTATAGCCACCCATCAATCGCAGTGCCTAATCATGTCGCCCAGCAATTTAATGTCACTGAACCCAACAAGATATGGGTGACGGATATTACCTACATTCGTACGCATGAGCATTGGCTATATCTGGCTGTTGTACTGGATTTGTTCTCACGGCAAGTGATTGGCTGTTCAATGAAACCACGCATGGAAAGTGAACTGGCAATCAATGCATTACTCATGGCCGTTTGGCGTAGGCAGCCTGATGAGCAAGTGATCATTCATTCGGACCAAGGCAGCCAGTTTAATAGTTATTAGTGGCAGGATTTTTTAAAAGCGCACAACTTGCTTGCCAGCCAAAGTCGTCGTGGAAATTGTCATGACAATGCAGTAGCTGAGAGCTTCTTTCAGTTACTCAAACGTGAACGCATCCGCCGTAAAACATATTTAACACGGGAGGAGGCAAGGCAAGACATATTTGATTATATTGAAATGTTTTACAACCCGAGACGCCGACATGGTTACGCTAATCGGCTTTCTCCAGTAGAATTTGAACAGCAGTATTTCACGAGGCTGGAAAGTGTCTAATGTAGACGGGGCGATTCACCTCATTAAAAAAGGCAGCCGTTTCGGAGACAGCTGCTAAAAAAGCTACGCCAATAACTCGTGCAAAGAAATCCGCAAATGATGTTAGCAATCAAGAGCGTTATGAATTGATTCAGCGTACTGCTTACTTTATCGCTGAGCACAATGGTTTTGTGGGTGACTCGCATGCATTTTGGGCTGAAGCAGAAGCACAAATTAGCAAAAAGAAATCATAACGCAATCACCTCTTCCATACTCACAGCAGTATGACTAGGTTTTCAGGCGGAAAGTCTATGGAGCTGGTGTAACTGGCAATTCGGCCGGAGCTATCCCCCACCCAAGGCCCCTGGAAGTAAGCCAGGCGTGCAATATTTTACATAGAGTTACTAGACAATATATAAAATGAATCTAGGACTGGATTAGCCCGCTTTTTAGTCTTCGTCCTGATCAGGCGAGTGGGATTGCACATCATTATAAATAGATTGAGCAATAGTGCCAAAAGCATTATTTGCCTCGTTTTCAGTATCTTCACTGTATTGATTTTTATCACGTAATTCACTGCGCGTTTCTACTTCTCTCAGGAGCTGAATATATGAGGCGCCACTGCCTTTGAAAGGGCCTGCTGATCGCTGATTTTGACTGTCTAGAGAAGGATTACTAAAAGTGATTGTATAATTCTTGTCATTTACTAATACATCAAAAGTGATGCTAAACGGGTCGGGATTACCTTTAATGTCCTCATGATAGTCATTCCAATCCACATCATTGATGATTACACCAATATCATTGATGTAAACAATTCGTCTGTTCATGCTCACAGTCTTTCCCTATGGTTTTGTTTGGCATTGTCAAGGTAACCCTCAAAAGGCTGGTCACGATGTGATAGCGAGATAATATTGTACATGTAAAAAAGCCACTTATATATATCAATGTCATCGCGTTCTATCTGATGTCATAAGTCATGGTGTATGGTGGTCTAAATTACCGAAGTATTGAGATAATAATAGCGGAACACGGGCTGATATTAATCTATGAAGCAACGCGTTTTTGGTGCTTAAAATTCGGCACGACCTATACTATAAAACAGAAGGCAGAAAACCTCTAGGAATATGAATTATAAAGAATTTGAATATCGTTAATTAGTCGAATTAACTAGAATGCTGATTTGATAGCGCTGTCAGTAATTGCATATCAAGAATCTCTATATTTTTAATATGCACTTTAAGTAGTCCCTGCGCTTGAAATTTTGAGAATATACGGCTAACTGTTTCAAGTTTCATTCCCAAATAATTTCCAATTTCTTCACGACTCATACAAAGTAATAAATCCTTATGTGAATATCCCCGCATTTGTAACCGCTTGGATAAGTTCAAAAGAAAGGTGGCTAGTCGCACTTCAGATTGTATGCTTCCTAGCATCATCATCATGGTATAGTTACGCGAAATTTCGGCGCTCATCAATCTATAGAAATGATATTTTAACCTTTCAACTTCCTGACCCATTTGTTCAATCCTATCATAAGGAATCAAGCAGATTTCTGAATCCTCAATAGCAACTGCAGTAAATACATGCTCATTCGTTGCAATACCATCAAAACCAAAAATCTCGCCCATCATATAAAAACCATTTATCTGCAACCGGCCATCTGGATGATGATTTTCAATTTTCATGAAGCCTGATTTAACTGCATACAACCCCTGAAAACTTGTACCTGTATGATAGAAGACATCACCTGATTTAATGTGTCTTTTAACAGACACTAATACATCTAAATTCTTTAATAAATCGGATGAAGGATTAGCTGGCATGCATAGTTCAAGTTGACGGCAATTAGAACAAACGCTCTTGTTATTAGCAATATCAGCCTTTACTCTGTGTAAAGCTTTGGCATCCATATCACTCCCCTAACCAAGATTGAGAGATTACTCTTAGGAAGAATACACTCTGTTTAAGCCATTCTCCTACATTACCTTTCCTTATTCAATTAACTTTAAAAAGTCATCATTTACCTTAAAAAAATCAGTAAGAATCGCCATCCCAAAGACTATTACTTAATTTTAGCGGACACCACTGACTCCTTTTGCCCGCATTTACTCAAATATTTTAGAAAATTCCTGCCCTAAAGCCGTCGCTGGCACACATGATTACATGCTCTATAGCGGTCTTTGAAAATCGAGGTTCGCGACCCATTTCTGTCACCCATATTTTTGCTGATTGGCACATATGTTGGACATAGCAGTCATTCTAGTCGTCTAATTTATAAGCAATTAAAATTGTAATAATCCAGATCTCTGTTTTATCTGCATTGATGAGCACAAATTTAAAATCTTGCAGCAACGCAAGGTATTTACTATTAGATAGATTTTATTCAAACTCTTTCAAATGACTTTCAACCGCTATAAAAAAATATTCTTTACTTATTAGTTGCAACTATTGAGTTGAGTTAATCAATCAAGCATATTTGATCCACTTTACAGGCTTCAATACATATTTGACTAAACTCATCGGTTGATAATGCACAGCGCCCAATCAAACCTCCATCCACATCAGCCATTGACAGTAAAGATGATGCATTGACTGGTGCCATACTGCCCCCCGTAAATAATTCTAATTTTTTCAGCAAAATCAGCATCAACCTTGGCAATTAAGCCCCTTATGAACGTATGCATATCTTGTGCTTGACGCGGGGTTGCGGCTGATCTTACCCATTGCCAATCGCCCAAACAGGCTCATAAGCAATCACCAAATCTACTTTTTTTGCTCGTTCAAATACGTCGTCATCTAAACCATGTGTAATGGCTAATATTTGATTTTTAACTACGTTTTCTGATAGGCCTGTAGTGTGTTCTTCTAAGGTTTCGCCAACACAATAAATGGGTGTTAAGCCAGCTTCTACCACTCTAGCAATCCTTCTTGCAGCTTTTTGATTACTTTCATTGCTTAATGTGCGTCGCTCTGAATGGCCGGTAATGACAAATTTACTTCCAAACTCTGCAATCATATTCGCTGAAATTGATGAAGTATGAGCTCCATATTCAAACTGACTCGCATTTTGCGCACCCCAATAAATATTGGTACCTGCTAGCAAAGCTTGCGCCTGAAACAAATAGGTAAAAGGCACACAATAACCTAATATATCGCTACCTACCGATTGTTTATATCTGTTAATTTGTGTTATTTGACACGTGAGTGACGCGTCAATATGCTGATTACAATAGATAATTTGTCTAAGATTGGATAGTTAAATTTTGTAATTTATTTTTACTATTGACAAATAGGTATTGCATAGAGATGATGCATATCACTAAATATCTCTCCAAGATCTTTTAGCAAGTAGTTGAAAGTAAGGAACATAGGGATTAGCTCCTATGTTCTTTTTTTTGCCTGCCATAATCCTATTCATCAGAACAACAATATAAAAAAGGGAGCGACCCCTTTTTTAAGCGTTATTAAACCAGTGTTACCAAAACTTCCACCAAGGCTTTTTACCATTAGCAGCGTTTATAGAGCTAGTAGTTGTGCCAGTTGCCTGGCTAGTTACTTTGAGTTTTCGGCGGCCTTTTTCAAACCTGCTAAACCTGCATCGTAGACATCAGTCACAAATTTCACGGCAGTTTCGTCATCCTGACCTGCTGGAATCGGTGGATTTAATTTGTAAGTACGATAAAAACGTCCAACCCATGTCACAGTGGATTCGCCAGCACCAGGGCCAGCAGTCACTTGCATGAATGAGTTGTAATCGGCTACTGGTGCCACGCCGCTGTCAATTTCATAGCGTAATTTCATAGTTGCGTCATCTGCACCACGCAATTTCTCAACAATATCACCGCCAGATTTTAAAGTCAGCGTTCTAAAAGTGGCCATATCGCCATTTTCGTCTTTCTTTTGTTCGGTTTTATCAGCTGCAATGCCAGGGTGCCAGACTTGCATGTTGCCGAAATCTTTAATCAGCGCCCATACTTTTGCAGGCGGCGCTTTAATCGTTATAGTCTTTTCAACCTTTTGTGGGCTAGGGCCGTGTGCCATAGCGCTAAGCGGTAAAATTGCCAATGCAAGCAATGCTAAAAACTTTTTCATTCAATTTCTCCAGTAAGTAAACCAAGCAAAATACACAAAAAATTACATATAAAAACTGCGTAATAAAACTACGCGTAATTATAAATCAGATGAGCCAATAAGCCCATGATTCGAGTAACGTTTGATGGTGTAGGACGTTGACTCAACAATTAACGGCATGCTGTGCTTGATTAAGCATCTTTCAGAGGTTCCCAAGATTGCGGGTCAAGTCCGTAATGGCATTTATTTTAGAAGCTTTCAAAAACAAACTGCCCGAACGCACGACTTTTATTGCCTGTTTTAATGTGGCTTTTTAGCTTGTTTGTTCGTGCATCAATCACGCCAACAATGAAGCATCAAGGTGAATCGCATTTTTAGCTTTCTTATTTTGATTCAAAAATTCAAAACTTTAAACTACAGTTAAGGGTTTATGATGGAAGTGTACTGTAATTATGTATGAGCCTAAAACAAACTCCAATTAGAGGTTGCTTGTAAACGACCGCTCATGGTCGAGGTTGTGTCAAAACGCGAAAGTCATGCTAAATATACTCTCGCTTCGCGACATAAATCGATATTGCTTAAGGCGCATTTATCTATGCAAAGTAAGTGGTTTTTACGTGAGTTTTTCTAAATGGCAGCCTGACCGTTTCATGCGGGTTCTGATCGCAGAATAAGGCCACAGGCCTTAGGTAGCCATCGCCTTCATCATTGCCACACTGCCCATGATACTAATCACTCGTTTCATGTTGTACGCCAGCACATGTAAACTCATTTCCGTACTGACATGCGCTTTGGTTTTCATCAGGAAGTGCGAGGCACCCATCCAGTGTTTCAAGGTGCCAAACGTGTGCTCTATGGTGCAGCGCCTAATCTTCATGGCATCAGGCATGCTTTCCAGGTTCGATTGCATTTGATCCAGGATCGCTTCATTCTCCCAGCGCTTAATCCTTCTTTGCCCGCTGGTCGTACAACTGGATTTCAATGCGCACGATCTGCAGTTTGAACTCCAATAGGTAATGTGTGGCCGACCTTTCTCAAGTGAACGGTAGCGTTCAATCAGCAATTCGCCTGCTGGACATTGATAGGTATTGCTCTTGGGGTCATACACAAAGTGGCGTTTATCAAATAAGCCATTGGCTTTGTTGCCTGAGGTTAAACACTTGGGCATGATCGGGGTGATACCCTCAGCCACACAAGCGGCCACTTCTTCACCCTTGTAGTAGCCTTTATCAGCCACCACTGTCAGAGCTTCTTTTTGCAACACATCTTTAGTCTGCTTTGCGATGTTGGCTAATTGCGTCCGATCATGCCCGGCCGTCGTCACTTCATGCGCGACGATAAGGTGATGCTGCGTGTCCACTGCGGCTTGAACGTTATAACCGACAATGCCTCCGCCACGATGTTGCATGGAACGTGCATCCGGGTCGGTTTGCGAGAGCTGCTTGTCAGGGGCTGCTTGTAATTCTGTCTCTATCGTTTCCAGTGCTTTCATTTGTGCCTGGAACATCGCGATCCGTTCGGTCAAGCGTACTTGATGGGAGGTCGATTGCTTGGGTGATCTAATATCTGCCGCCTCTAAATCGTCCAGATATTGCTGAATGTTTTTCTCCACCTCTTGCATGCGGGTCTTAATCTTCGCCCGTGTGTAGTTCTTGTCAGAGCTGTTGACGGCTTTGAACTTGCTGCCATCAATGGCAATCATGGAATCTGTAAACAAATGCATGCGGCGGCACAATTCTACAAACTGGCTGCAAACTTTGCGTATGGCAGGACCGTTTTCTTTTCTGAAACGAGCAATGGTTTTGAAGTCAGGGTTGAGCCTGGCAACCAACCACATGAGTTCAATATTGCGATTGGCTTCTGCTTCCAGGCGTCTACTGGATTGAATGCGGTTGAGGTATCCGTAAATGTAGAGTTTGAGCATGGCAGCAGGATGATAAGACGGACGACCCGTCTGAGCTGGGTTCACACCTACAAACCCTAATTCCGATAATGCTAACTGATCTACAAATACATCAATCACGCGCACTGGGTTTTCTTCTGCAATGTATTCATCCAGCATCTCTGGAAGAAGAGTGCTTTGTGTTCTGTCTTGACCTTGTATGAATCGCTTCATCGTTAAATATCCAATATAATCAGATAGTTAAATTATACAATATCTAGATTAATGTGGTTATTTCAGATGTAATTTATTAGCGTTTTGACACAACCTCGGTCGGTCTCTGCCTGTCATCTAGACAAAATAAATTAATTTTCAATGACTGCTTTGAAAATTAAGTGCTTACGTTCACTCCATGCAGATTTAGTACATACTAATTCCCCTACCTAATGCAGGATAGGCAAGTTGCCGAGATTTGTCAGACAAATAGATAAATCTTATAAAAAACTTTATCTTGAATGCTCAAAAAGGGTCAATTTAAGTGCTGCTAAAGTCATGCATCTCTTAAACACACCCCTTGCCGCGAGGCTTACCCCATCTATTGATGTGGCTGATGCATCAACCACCATTTAAAAACATTTAATACCGATTTTAACAACGGAAATCGCAGTTCATTTGTTAAGTGCCTTGTATAGTCAGCAACTATTTATTTACCTTTCAAGTGTTAAAGTAGCTTGTATTTACACACTAAAGGCTACTGATGTGAAGTTTGGCCGCTGTATCCGAATTACTACCGCAAACTGCAATATCTTTAGAAAAATGGCCGCAAAATAAATCATACTGAATTGTAAGAGTTATTCATTTATCTATACTTAGTTTATTGAAATGTAAATTTGCATAAATAAACTATGCAAAAAATAAAATATGTAAACTTGCATTTGGTTTAACTATCAGCAATAATGCATAGTATGGCTATGCAAGAAACATCATCATCTAAACCTTTTGATACCTCTACACAAGAATTATCAAGTGAGTCTTTAGAGAAAATATTACCTGAAGGTTTGGTAATCGATAGAGCGTGGCTAAATGCACAAGGTGTTTCGCGATCAAGCATCGATTATTATTTGAGAGCTGGTCGCTTAGAAGCTGTTGCACGTGGTGCATACCGCCGCCCTGGCCCCGCACTTAAATGGGAACACTTAGTTTACTCATTACAAGAGTTAGGTTACCCAGTACATGTTGGTGGTCGAGCCGCCCTAGAGTTGCAAGGCTACACACATTATTTATCTATGAGCGGCAAACAGCAGATAGATTTATACGGAGTGCGTCACATACCCGCTTCATTACTAACAAACAGCGCCCCCGTAAAACTAGTGGTGCATAACGTTGATCTTTTTAGTGATCTTCCTACTGAAGCAATCACAACCAAACCTTTTGGTCATTGGGATTGGCTTATACGCTATGCAACTCCTGAGTTGGCTTTACTAGAGTTATTGGCAGCAGTAAGTAGCGAAGCTGACTTTTATGTCTTGGATAAATTTTTTGAGTCTGCTGTCACATTACGCCCTACATTAGTGAATGCGCTTCTTGATGTTTGCACGCAAGTAAAAGCTAAGCGCCTATTTTTATGGTTTGCAACTCGACATAATCACGCATGGCTAAAACAAGTAGATACTTCCAAAGTTAATTTAGGCAGTGGTAAACGCGTAATAGTCACTGGCGGTGCATTAGATAAGCAATACCAAATCACAGTACCAAGAGAGATGCAAAACAAAGGCGATATGGCAAATGGCACAGAATCCAACTTTTTCTAATCAAGTGCAATTGCTAGTCAATGTATTGCCTTCAGTTGCCACACAACCTTGCTTTGCATTGAAAGGTGGCACAGCGCTTAATTTATTTGTGCGAGATTTGCCGCGCTTATCTGTGGATATTGATTTGGCCTACTTGCCCATTGCTGATAGAGAGTCCAGCCTAGTAGGTATTGATAAAGCATTAGAAAACATTACCGAAGAAATTATACGAACGATTCCAAGCGCCAAGGTGAATACATCCCTTGTACATGGGACTGATAAGCGTATTAAATTACTTGTATCGCGCAACGGCGTTTCTATCAAAGTTGAAGTAACACCAGTGCTACGCGGAAGTGTGTATGAAAGTGAGTTACGGGAAACTGCACCAAGAGTGCAAGCTGAGTTTGGTTATGCACAAATGCAATTACTCAGCTTTGAAGACTTGTATGCGGGGAAACTTTGCGCAGCATTAGATCGCCAACATCCACGCGATTTATACGATGTTAAATTCTTGCTAGAAAATGAAGGTATCTCAGAAAAATTAAAAGATGCTTTCATAGTGTATTTGCTTGGCCACCCTCGCCCAATGTCAGAGGTAATAAAACCTAGGCTAAAAGATATAGAAGCAATTTATCATAGCGAATTTAAAGGTATGACTATAGATGATGTGAGCCTTGAATCATTACTTGAAACCCGTAATGAAATGATCACTAAACTACACAGTGCATTAACTGAGAAAGATAAACAATTCCTGCTGGCAGTTAAACGTGGTGAGGCTGACTGGAGTAACTTTGCAATACCTGAGGCGGAAAAATTGCCAGCTGTTAAATGGAAACTACATAACCTTGCAATCATGAAAACTAGTAAACGTGAAGAGGCTGCTAAATCTCTTGAACAGGCTATATTTCCGAATAAGTATGCGACTTAATTTATCAATTATTGCTTTACACTAGAACTTTTAACAGTTTTCAAGAAAAGAAAAACTTTAGGGATTAAATATGAGTTTACATACCAACCTACAAGGTAGGCTTAGAAACACCTCTCTGCCTAAAAGCAATGGACTCTTACCTGTTTTTGAAGCTGTAGTAAACTCCATCCACTCCCTTGAGGAAAAAGGTAATTTAGCAAAAAATGGCGAAATAATCATACAAGTCCTAAGAAGCACTCAATCAAAGCTGAATCTCAATGACGAAAAAAATCTAGGAGAGGTTACTGGTTTTATTATTACTGATAATGGTATTGGATTTAACGATGAGAATATGAACTCATTTGAAACCTTAGATTCAGACCATAAAATTGAAAAAGGGTGCCGTGGCGTTGGCAGATTGTTATGGTTAAAGGCATTTGACCAAGTTGAGGTGGAAAGCGCATATGAAGATAAATCAGGCAATACCTCTTTTAGATGTTTCACTTTCAATGCTAAAAATGGCGTTCAGATTTCTAAAATAAATAATACGGTTAAGCCTGAAATTAAAACCAAAATATCCTTACTAAGTTTTGAAAATATTTACCAATCGGCTTCGCCAAAAACTGCTGAAGCAATAGCCAATGCTCTCTTAGAGCATTGTCTTTGGTACTTTGTTCGAGAAGATGGCGCTCCTACAATAAAGATTATTGACGTTGACGACCATGTGGTAAATTTAAATACCCTATATGATTCTTATATGCATACATCAGCGCAAGCTGAAACCATTACAATCAAGAATCAGCTATTCGAACTTACTCATATCCGATTTCGTGCATCGTCCACAAGAAAACATGCTTTATCACTTTGTGCAGCAAACAGATTAGTCAAAGAAGAAAGCCTAGTAGGGAAAATCCCAGGTCTCTATGGAAAGATTTCTGATGAAACAGGCGATTTTATATATTGTTGCTACGTGTCATCAAAATACTTAGATAATCATGTACGCTCTGAACGAACTTCATTTGACCTTCTCGAGGATAAAGATGACATCTTTTCAGACGCAGAAATATCACTTAAAGAAATTAGAAGTGCCGTTATAGATCGTTCAGCTAAATACCTAAATAATTACTTGCAAGCCAATATGAAAGCCAGTGCAGAGCGTATTGAAGATTTTGTTTCAAATCAAGCGCCTAGATATAGGCCGATTGTTTCATACATTAGCGAACAAGATTTGGTAATTGATCCAAGCATTTCTGACAAAGATCTTGAGCTTCATTTACATAAGCAGCTCGCAGAGGTAGAACGGCAGCTTTTAGTTCGAGGCCATGAAATCATGAGTTCCGGAGCTGAAGCTAATGCCGAAGATTATCAAGCTAGGCTTAATGAGTATTTAAAAACGGCTGAAGATATAAAGAAATCAGACTTAGCAAGTTACGTGTCGCATAGAAGAGTGATTCTTGATCTGTTAGAAAAAGCAATTCAAAGAACAGAAACAGGAAAATATGCAAAAGAAGATCTTATTCATCAGTTGATTATGCCTATGAGAACAGACTCCAACCAAGTGTTTATGGATATATGTAACTTATGGCTTGTGGATGAAAGGCTCGCTTTTCATAATTATCTAGCTTCAGATAAAACTCTAAACTCAATCCCAATTACTGGTGATACATCTACAAAAGAACCCGACATTTGCGCGCTCAACATTTGTGAAAACCCAATTTTGGTTTCCGATAAACAATCCTTACCACTTGCTTCGATAACAGTTATAGAGATTAAGCGTCCTATGCGGAATGATGCCAAGGCTGGTGAAGAAAAAGACCCTATAGAGCAAGCCCTTGGGTATCTAAACAGAATTCGAAAAGGAACTGTCACTACTGCGAAAGGTAGGCTTATACCAAACTCAGAGGACATTCCTGGCTATTGCTATATTATTTGCGACTTAACTGAGTCAATTATTGAAAGATGTAACTTTTTAGACTTAACAATTACGAGTGATCATCTAGGCTATTTTGGTTTTCATAAACAATATAAAGCCTATATCGAAGTTATATCCTATGATCGATTAGTCAACTCGGCTAAAGAACGGAATCGAGCATTTTTTGATAAACTTGGCCTACCTGTATAGTTAGTTCGCGTAATTTAAACAGAGTTACTTAGTTAAGCTAATACTCGATCAATTTTACAGAGTAAGCATCATATTGATACTTACTTAAACTACCATCTTTAATTTTATCAACGACTTCATCAATTATAAATATCGGCACTAAAAACCATTCACGTGGATTTATTGGATTGCCAAAGCGATCACTGATTTGAATATTTAGTCTGGCAGAATCAAAGAAGCGATGAAGTAAATTTTCAAGCTTCACTCGGTTGATGTTGTACAAATCATATGTAGCAACGATTTCAACGTCGGCCATTAAAAAAGTTGGATCTAATTTTGCATTGTAAATGCGGGTTGCCACATTACCACCAGTTACGCCGATTTTATGCAGTAAATTTGCGCGTGGTTTAATCTCTGGGTGTTCAGATTTACTTCTTAGCACGTAGATAGTGCCACTTTCTATATCTTCCTCTTCAACAACGTCATCAAACAATGGCCCATAACTTACCTCACTAATGCGCCTGCCTGCTTCATCTTCCCACAAGCGTTTTTGCAGAGAACGCATGAGTTGATTACTTTCTACACCATTATCAAAAATAACTCTTAACCGATATTCTTTTCGTCCATCAGTACCTATAAACTCATCTCCTACAGATGCTACATATGCTTTTTGGCCAGATAATATAAAGAAATTACCTTCTTCAATACTGCCATCTTTGCTGAATGGCAATGTTTTTCTTCTGTGTTCGATCAAATCCTTTTGAACTGCCTCAAACATAGGCTTGAACTTATCAAAGTCTTCACAAAGTGAGCGGCTACCGATTTCTTCAGCAGCTTTTTTCTCAGCGACTGATTTCACGTGTTTTAGCGTTGTAATATCGTTTTCAGTTTTATATGTCACACCTAATTCAGCAAGCAAAGCGTCATCATCTAGCGCTTCTAAGGATTTAGCAGCCAAGCTTGTCTCGTCTGTCAGTAATCCTTTTTTATCCAGCTTGGCCAATACATCTTTGCATTCTGTCGATTTGCGTATCGCATCTAACCTCACTGCATAAATACGTTCAAAAATGTCTTTATCTTCGCCATGTTGCGGCAACCTGCCATGCGCTTCTACAAAGCGCTCAATTTCCTCAAAACCAGCAATAATACGTTCTTCGCGTGGAGTACGACTACTCGTGGCTTTTGATTCAACCTCAACGCCAAGCTCTGCAAGAAGCTCATCATCTTCATCAGTAAACTGCGCTTTAGCCATTTGCGGCCTCGGCTTTCATACGCGCAAGGAAAGCCACGCCTTCGGCCATTTTCTTTTCCCAAGGGTCAGCTGAAGTCAGTGAAGGCAAGCGGCCACGCTCATTCTTAAACTGTAAAGCACGTTTTGCAAGATCGCGCGCATCTTCCATCGACATGCTCACTTTTTTACCAGAAATAATCGCTTGCACTTGTCTCAAGCTTTCTTCATTCATAGCTTTGGCCAAGATTGCATAAGCCTCACTAAATGGGTTGATGTGATCAATCAAATCAATATCCAAATCACGCACATCCATTGCATATTTTCTAACACCTTGAATAAACGCTGTGCTGCCAGCACGTTCGCCATTATCACTAATACCCTCATTCATTATTTTCTTTGCTTGCTGAGTCATATTCAGCGCGGCAATCGCATGTTGTCGAACAGCCTCTTGATCTTCAGCATCTAACTCTGGGTACTTATCTCTTACTATCTTGCCCATTTTTACCTGTGTAAGCTCTTCAGGCACCATTTCTTCATCGAACAAACCACGCTCTATGGCTGTTTTATCTTGCACGAATGCAGTAATCACTTCGTTCAAGTCTTCTTGGCAAATACGCTTTGCATCTTTACTTTTAGGCTCTATCAGCCCTTTCACCTCAATGTGAAATTGGCCAGTCTCTTCATTAAAACCTACATTGTTGCCATTTGGGTTGTATCCGTTTTCACCATAATCGAAGCCTTCCATTGGGGCGGCTTGTGGATTTTTAGGCGTGAAGTTGAATTTAGGCGTCAGCACTTGTTCCATTAATAAGCTGGCGGCAATCGCCTTTAAGGTGTCATTCACTGCATCAGTGACTTTCTCTTCTGATGCATCTGGCTCAGCAATTAAGTTGGTGAATTTTGAGCGTGTTTTACCTTTTGCATCACGTGTGGCACGGCCAATAATTTGGATAATTTCAGTAAGGCTAGAACGATAACCAATCGTGAGCGCATGTTCGCACCAAATCCAGTCGAAGCCTTCTTTAGCCATGCCAAGCGCAATAATCACATCCACATGGTCACGATTATTTTTTTTTGTCGGGTCTTTAAGCGCAGTCAGCACTTTAGAGTGGCGTTCTGGGCCATCATCTACCAAATCAGCCACTTTTAAAGTGCGTCCATCGGCTGTCACGACAATATCAAAACCTGTGGTGGGGTCTTTGCCTTTCCACTCACCCATTACGCCTAAAATCTCACTTACCTCTGTAGTTTTGCCACGCTGCGTACTTTCACGCGAATTCACATTAGGGATATGAATAATTGTTTTTAGATTGGTATCTAATACATCTGTAATTTCATCAATATAAGAACCTGAATAAAAGTAATAGCCAATATCCAACGTTTTAAGGTACTCATATCCATTCAGTTGCTCATAATAGGTGTAAGTCACCGTTTCAAATTTCGCCTCATCTTGGGGCGATAAAACCGCTTCAGCATCACCTCGGAAATAAGAGCCAGTCATGGCCACAATGTGTATTTTGTCTCTGGCAATAAAGCTGCCAAGGTGTATGCCAAGCTTGTTGTCTGGGTTTGCACTTACATGGTGAAACTCATCCACCGCAAGTAAACAATCATCAAATACTTGAATACCAAATTTATCAACTGCAAACCGAATCGTTGCATGAGTGCAGACCAAAATGCGATCATCACTCTCTAAAAATGATTTGACTGAATTAACCTTGCCGCCATCTTCACCTGGAGCGTTGCACAGGTTCCATTTAGGCACTACCTGCCAATCCCAATAAAAGCCGTATTGAGTTAATGGTTCATCATTAAAGCTAGCACCGATGGATTTTTCAGGCACCACGATAATCGCTTTTTTAATGCCTTGGTTATTCAGTTTATCCAAAGCAATAAACATCAAAGCACGGCTCTTACCAGAGGCTGGCGGGGATTTAATGAGTAAGTATTGTTCACCACGCTTTTCATAAGCGCGCTCTTGCATCACGCGCATGCCAAGCTCGTTGGCCTTGGTAGAGCTCCCGTTTGAAGCGTAGCTGACTGAAACTGAGGGGATATTATTTTTCATGATTTATATTTTTAACTCTAATTTAGGATTTTTTTGCCGTACCATATCGTCTGCCACTATTCATTTCATGAACCGAAATAATACTGTCCCCGTATATTCTGAAAAAGTCTTCATGCTCAAAGGCGTCTAGCTTAACCTCATCACCAATTACATCAAAAGTTAAAATTTTTCCATCGTATGATCCATACCCAAATTGTTCAGGTAGAGGTAAAGTCAACTTTTCCATCGAATTGTTCCCAAACCTTAAATTTCGCTCTATGACCTCTCCTATTAACGTACTAATCTTTATTAACCCTAAATTAGAGTTAAGCTCTGGATTTTCTACTCTGTTCAACCCTAGATAAATGTGAGCCCCTCTAGGTAAGTCAAATTGATTTCCAGCTCGATCTGGGCCTCTATTCCGTGTCACATACCCTACATCAATCCAAAAAATTGAATGACTATTATCAAGCGAATCACCTTGTTGAGGCCTAAGAGTCGGCTGTGAAAATCTGTAGTAATTTTCCTCATATAAGTCGATAACCTCTTCTACAGGTGTTGCCTGCTGCCAAAGGCCCTCGAGAGTATCAACAAGCTCAACCGTACCCTCAATATCAGTAAGTGTATAGTCCAATATACAGCCAGCTTCGATTCCACAAGTTAGCCCTGATGCAGATAAATTCCCAGACCCAACTAACTGTTTACATGGAGATCCTTCAGAGGAAAGCGTTAATGCGGTTTTCATGTGAAAACTTATTCTAGGCCTAAATCCTTCTGATTCAACGACACTTATACCGTCATGAACTCGAATTTGATTATTCCCAATGCCTGCAAGTCTTCTAATCGCACTTGGCTGACTTCTTCCATAGTCAAAACTAATTAACCATCGATTGTTTTCGCGCTCACTAAGCACTTCACTCAAAGACGACTCAATTAATGCAACTCCTGAATCAGTTATATAGGAGAAAGCGGCAAAGCATGAGTAATTATTTCCAATCAAAATTTCCCTAAAACTATCTAGCGTTGATTTCCCTCCTAATTTTTGGATAAATGTTTTCATAGGCTAGCCTAGTTTTTTTGAATAAAGATTGAACAAAACTTCCATCCGTTCAGTATCGTTTTTAAAACGTCTGCCAATATAAATTCTCTCTAAAATTTCATCATTCATTTCGTGAGCATGAAGTAAATCTTCTGGCATTTCTTCTGGCTCATACAATTCCGTTATCGGTTTTGGAAAATGCTTTTGACGCGCTAATAAAATATTTTTTGCTGACTGGCTGAGGTCAAATTTATTTTTTTCAGTTAACTTTGGCAACGGGAATGTATTCCAGCCCAAAGTATTTGAGTATCTGTAGTGTATTCTCATTTTTCCACATATTGTGCCAATCCAAATTCTATGTATTTGAGATACCACAATTGCAAAATTCCAAATTGGAGCATCATATAATGCAAATAACAAATCGCTAACAATAACCTTATCATCATATATCTCTGCAGGAAGATATTGTCTTTTCTCAGTAGAAACCTTAGCCACAGCAATAGTATGTTTTTTTGCAACACCTGCAATTTGAACAAATCTATGTGGTTTTTCAGCAAACTGAACTGTAGATTGAGCATTGCTTTTCAATCTAAATTCTTTTACCCCATTTAATACTTTACTTAACAGAGGATGATTTAAAGCATATTGTTTGTCTTTATCTTCAATCCAGAAGCACCATCTTGACTTCCCATGAGTCATTTCTTCAGATCCAATGTAAGATTTTATAAACTTAGCCAGCTCTGGGTATTGTTTTATGGCTTCACTCTTTTGTTCTGTAGTTAAAATAAAATTACCATCATCTCTTGGCATATTTCCAAACAGCATTGGGGATAGTTCGGATATCGGTTTTCTTTCCTGTTTGACAATAATGTTACTAGAGGGTACCAAGTATGCATTTATGAAAACACATGATTTTAAAACTGTATTTCCAATCTTATCCATTGAATAAAGATGTGCGTTTTTAATAACGTTTGATGTTATACCAACTATGGCTACTGTTACCCCTGCATTATTACTGGCTAAATTGCTCCATGTAAAACTAGTATGCGCAAAAAATATTTGACATTTAATTGAAAAAATCACTGGCCATAATATGGGTACTTGTAGCCCTTGGCATATTGAATTTGTAGTTACAAATGCTGTAGCCGAATTTGTTCTTGTTCCATAAATTGCTGCCTTTAGAAACCAGCCAGAAACGTAATCCAGTGATTTCCACCCACTTGACCATTGCTCAAAAACAGACTTTAAATCTTGCTTTTGTTCTTCGGTTTGCCACTTACTTCCTAAATAAGGTGGATTGCCACAAATATAGGTTTCTCCACCTTCATTCTCAAAGTCTATTTCTGCTTGATCTAACGGTGTGTTAAATAAGTCATCAGAAACCAGTTTCACCCCAGTGCCAGTAGGAGGGCAAATGGTGAGCCAATCTAGCTGAAGAGCGTTACCACAAGTAATCCAGTTTTGTGAATCAAGTGGCAAAAATGCTTGCAATGCTTCTTTCTGACCAATATAGGTTACATCGCATTGATATTCAGCAATAATTAAGGCAAGCCGTGCGATTTCAGCCGAAAAATCCCTTAACTCAATACCCCTAAAATTTTTGATTGATATTTCGCTTTTGAGGTGATTCTCACTACGGCGTTTGTTAATTTCCGCCTCTATCTCGCGCATTTGTTTGTAGGCAATCACTAAAAAATTACCACTACCACAGGCGGGGTCAAATACACGTATGTGTGCCATACGTTTGCGCAAGTTTACTAACTTTCTGGGGTTATCGCCTGCGACTTCCAGCTCGGCTCTAAGATCATCCAAAAACAGTGGGTTAAGCACTTTGAGAATATTGGGCACGCTAGTGTAATGCATGCCAAGTGCGCCACGCTCTTCGTCATCTGCCACCGCTTGTATCATGCTGCCGAAAATATCGGGATTGATTTTTGTCCAATCTAATTTGCCGACATGCAACAAATAAGAACGCGCAATTTTTGTAAAGCGCGGCGTTTCAGTACTGTCCGAGAATAAACCTCCGTTTACGTAAGGGAAGCCATCAGCCCAGCGCTTAATGTTACTTGTGGCGCGGTCTATAATTTTGGTGTTCATAGCGCGGAATACTTCGCTAATCACTTCATGCGTGTCTGAAGCATCTTTTGCACTCATTTGCTCTATGGTTGCGGTAAAGAGGTCGTTACCGTTAAAAATATCAGTATCTTCAGCAAAAAAGCAAAAAATTAGCCTCGCCATAAAGTGGTTCATGTCATGGCGACGTTCAGCAGTGCCCCACTCTGGGTTTGTTCTTAACAGCTCCACATATAAGCGATTTAAACGACTTGTGGCCCGAATATCAAACGAGCTTTCACGAATTTGCTTGACGGTGGAAATGCCCGCCAGTGCAAGAAAAAAACCAAAATGGTTGGGGAAATCTGCATAAGCACATGCAACGGTCTCACCTGTATTTAAATCTTCAGCCTCGAAATCAACGCCATCAGTAGCTAAAATAAATTTGGCTTTGGCTTTCTCAGTCGCAGGGCTGGCGCGAAGCTTATCCAAAGTGGCGCTTGTCGCGCCAGCGCTACAAACAGCAATGTGAATGTTATTGCGCTGAAGCACGCCATTTTCTACATCCGATTTATTTTCATTGCTGCTTTTCAGGCGTTTGATAGTGGTTTCTTTATTGCCAAACGCCTCTAAAAACGCATAGGGGAAATTAACAGCGTCAAATGGCTGCTCGGCTAAGTCACTTATAGCTTGTTCAATTTCTACTGCGTTCAAGGTGTATGCTCATTTTTATACTTTTTAGTGGGCTTTATTTTACCTGAGTAATGCAAAGCCTATGCAATAGCTTTGTAAATTCAAATAAGTGCATCCCCGTTTTGCCTAATTAACATCTGCAATCACTCTTAACTTTCGCCAAAGCACCGACCATCTCACGGTGTGAAATCCAAGCAAGCATAAACACTTCGTGACCTCCTGCAATCGGTTCGCGCAACTACTTTGCGACTGCGATTTTGGCTGGTTGCTGGCTTATCTTTCTTAATCCCCGTGAGCCTTATCGGCAGGCGAAGCAACTCAAGAGCGATGCAGGTCGAGTTGATAAGTCTGCAAATTCTGGGCAAGTCTTTAATTCAAAAGCGGCTCTTCAATCTAAGAACGATACAGTGAGGCAAAAGATTATGACAACACTACACGCAACACCCTATAACAGAGACGCAACAGGTTTTTATTTTACCGATGCACACGACTATGAGGCCAAGTCAACCGTGCATGTTGACCGTTACGGCAATTTAGTAGAAGAATTTGAGATACAGTTTATTGACGGTGACGACGCGCAGCTATTTGAAGCTTGTGGCATTAACCAAGCCAATCTGAATATATGGTTTGATGATATTGAGTTTTTAAATGACTATGAAAAAGTCAATCTATATTATCTAGCTGGGGTGGCGGGGTACACATTAAGCCAAGCTCTTGAAAAACTGGATGAACCTAGCATCACAGAGTCTAGCTTACGCGACGCTGCCGAAGAGCTATTTGATGAATGTTGGTTGCCTAGCGTCCCTGAAAGCGTTCGTTTTTATGTCGACTATGATAAATTTGCTAGAGATTGCGAACTGGGCGGGGATATGGTGGAGTTTGAATACAACAACAAAACCTACACATGTACTAATTCTAGTGCTTTGTAATTGTGGAAAAGCAACATGCCTTATGATTTAGGTCAGAAGGCATGAAATAACATATTTTTTGGCCTACCGCTAAATACCGCGGCTTGTTCGCAACTTTTTCATTTTGACAATTGTTCCTGCCGTTTTTTTAGTTTAATTCCAGTAGGCAATTGTTCACTTGGGATTGATATGTCGTCGTTGCTTTTTTGAACTGATATATTACTCACCTGCCGAATAGGTTGCTCAGCCATAAAAGCAACAACCTCTTTAGCCAAAGCTCGATCACTTAGGTCTTCAGATTTTGCTAGTACATTAGCGATATTTGCCCAAGCGTGAATTTCTTTGGTATGCGCTTCAACGTTTGTTTTTGCGGATTTTCTGAAAATTGAGTGCTGCTGCCTAGCGGATTGATGCAGTTGATATTGATGTAAGGGTTGCTGTGTCACGCCCCGCGTTTTACGCGGCGTGGCGTTGGCCGCAATGCCATATTTACGCAGGCTTTGTGCAAAGCCTTCACGCCAGCGTTGTAAGTCATTTTTACGTGGATTGAGACGTTTGCTGCGTTTTTTAATGGGTGCCATTTTGATGCAGACATGCACATGCGGATTATCAGTATCGGTATGCAAGGCAAATACGTACTCATGCTTACCACCGAACTCTTGTTTTAAGTAGTTGCTCACCGCTTCTTTAACTTCAGCAGCAGGTGTACCTTTTGCCATAGAAAATATCACGTTAATGGTTTCACGACGTTTAGTAACTTCAGAAATGTCTTCAGCCCAATCATTTTTAATATCTTTCACATCGGCACGGCTATTGAGTAGGCGGCCTTCATGGTCTTCGAGCTGGACTTTGCCGTTACGTGAGATGTAATCGAGATGATTAGCAATAGCGGCCATGCCTTTACCTGCACCCATCTTGCTGGTAATTTTAACCATCACTTCAGGTGTTTTTTGAGTGGTGCGGGTTATTTGAGCGCGTATGGCCGCAGGCTTATCGGGCATGATGATGTTAGCCCAGCCCAATGGTTTACTTGTTGGAGTTTTAGTCGGACGCACTGGCGGGTAAAATAAATCGTCGCCCCAATTCACCAACAATCCATCAATGAATCTTTTTGGTCTAGCCATAATAAAAATAGCTACCAGCGATCTAAATTATGGCTAGCAATCGCTTTTAAGGCTTTTCTGTCTTCGTCCAATACTTTCAATAATTCTTGCAGCATCGGCATCATATCGACCTGTGAGCTATTCAGTTCATGACTATTTAATGCGCGGGCGATTTGATTGAGATTCTGGCCTATCATCCGAATTTGATAAAGTCGCTCATCTAGCTTGTCTAGTTCTAGGACATTTAACGGCGTATGTTTAATGAATTGATAGCGCACTAGGGTCACTAACCATTGCGAAGGGCTGAAGCCACTCTTTTCAGCGTGCTCAGCGAGCTTGTCAGACTCTTTGTCAGTAAGCCGAATCTCAATGCGATTTTTTAAGGGGCTATTTTCTGGTTTTGGTAGCACGCCTTGAGGAATATTCAGCACCTTATCTAAAGCAGTGCGGCCAGTGAGGATTTTGCTAATGAGTTGGCGTAAAGCTTCACTGGGACTAATGCCACTTTGCGTGCAGTACTGTTCCCATTCATTTTTCAAATTTGTCCTAAAGGTAATGCGCCCTGCTAAATTCATTATCTTCTAGGCGCAACTTGTGGCTGTGTAATGCGCTTTTGAATGGTTGAGCTGTCCATCGCATCAATCGCCGTTTTATCACCAATGCCTTGCACTTTAGTATCGTAGATTTTAGGCTTAGGAATTTCTATTCCCATGGCTTTGAGTTGACTAACCGCAACCGTTAATTTCTGCTTCATAGACGCCTGCAACTTAGGGCTTGCACCTTTGGCTTTGGCAGCTTCAATGATGGCTACTTCAGTAGCGCTAGGTTTGGAATATGCTGTGTATTTAAATTTGACTGACTTGTCAGCAGTGGTTTTATCGGCGGCTAGTTCTACCTCTTTTTGCGCTTGCGTTTTGTCTTGGTCGATGGCTACCCTAGGTTCAGCAAACTCAATCTTATTTTGTATACGACGCTTAGTGTCTTCAAGTAAGGCAACATCTTGCGCACTAGGTGTGTAGCCTTCTACCTCCAAGCCTTGCATGCTGGCGGCTAACCACACCTCTTTTTTAAACTCGTCTGTACCGCTGATTTTTATTTTTGACCAATGTTTAGCTTTGGCAAGTTCTATCATGGCGCGTATATCATCAGCATCGGACGTTTTGGCACTGATAGATTTGCCTTTGTCTTCAAATGCTAGGCCTTTGGTACGGTCTTTAGAATAGTATAGATGGTCTTTAATGGCATAACGTCTCAACACTGAATCTGGAATTTCATCTACTAGCAGTCGGTGTAATTTAGTATTGTCTTTAATTGAAGCTTCATCAACTGCCATAGATTGATTTGTACTTGTTTTTTCTGTATTGGTTATTTCTAGCTTGGTTTTTTTATTGCTGGCCATGGTTATTAGTCCTCTGACTTAAGTGAAAGCCAGCCATTGGCATGACCAGCGTTGTAGGTTCATTAACAATGCTTTTAGCAACTAACGTTTGGGGGCTTTTTGCTGAGGCGTGGCTGGTATATTGGCCGCTTTCGCTTCTTTGGCCGCTACTTTCTCATCTTTGATATGCTTGCGTATTTCTTGGTTACGTTCCCATGAGCGCCCTGCCAGCGAATCAAGGACGTTATCCATGTTAGGCATATTTAATTCTTTAGCGGACTTTTTAAGTCCAGCAACGACGCGCTCTAAGTCATCTTTGGCGGGGCTAAACGGAAATACCTTTGCGGTATCGGTTGGGTTTTTATGGTCATCTTGATAATAGATGGCAACATCAGGACGACGTAAGCTTTCTGCTGTTTTCTTAAACTCTTCAGAAGCATAATCCAGTTTAGATTTTTCATGCAAAATGACCGAGTTTTTACCAATCTCTTGCAAGACATGGGTATCAAGAATGGTAATATCGCCTTTGTATACCGCACCTGGCTTAGCTGGGTACACTTGAGTACCTTGGCCATAAATCCTATTGGCATCCATCTTAATAATGTCTGTCACGGCTAGGCCGTTTTTTGCTGCTGTATCGGGTACTGCTGTTGTTGTAGCCATATTGTTATTCCTATCATGCAAAGTAGGTGTTGATTTATGTTGATTGCTTTAAAGACCATCAACACTTAAGTCTTTAATTTTTGGGTCTTCCATCCTTTAGGTTTCAATTTAACTCCAACCCAGCGAAAGCGTCTTCTGCGCGCGCACGTGCAGTTCCAGCATCTAGACCTGCGGTATGTACGACGGCTTTAACTTCATCCAGTACATCCAAATTAAAGTCAATCTTGGCTAGCGCTGCTTTAGGTATATGCATAGTTGCAAGGCTATCTAATACATATTGATTGACCTCCTCTTCATCTAGTGGGTCTATGGCAGGCGGTAATGCTATTTTGTCGTAAATATCTAGGTATTCAGCGTTAAAAGACGGTCTCAGTGCATATTCGTCTAGGTCTATTTCGCCATCTTCAATCTCACGTTTTTTACCGCTGGTTTTAGCAACAAACAGATCAATATCAATCGCTGCAATTGTGGGGGCTGTGCGTAAGCGACTGGTGAATTCAGGGTCATCAAAGTAGC
>JBARQL010000165.1:0-3332 GCA_049643685.1 Methylotenera sp. | reverse complement strand
ATTATCACGACTGTTGTCATTGCGATGACCCTGCCCATCTTCAACATGGGCACCAACGCATGAAATGGGCAACTTTTTAAAGCTAACAAGCATCATTCTAAATATTTATTCGCTCTACAAATGCAAGTAAAAAAACATCTTAAAAAAGCTGCGTTTTAAGTCCATCTTATTTCGATGCTCTGGAAGCCTTTATTTACAAGGCTCGCAGGGCAGAATTTTTCGCTCGAGGGTTTTAGGTGGGTGCTTTTAATGTAATTGCTACATCTTACACGTTATCAAAATAGGCCACTTTCAAGAACAGGAACAGAGCGGTCATTCATACAACTGCAAGAAGATAAAAAGCTAGTAATTAACGCCACACAACTCAATTTAACTTAACTTTAACTTATTAAGTGAATAGCCCTTTCGGGTGATTGCGAAAAAACCAGTTAAGCATATATTGAACATATGTAAATAATTGTAAATGTTAATGTATATGTTTTTTTAGGAGTAGCAAAATGCGCATATTATCTATCATCGTGGCTGCAGTTGGAATAATGTTTGCCACTTCTGCATCTGCCGCAGTTCACACCTATGAATTTGGTGGTGCGGTTATTAATGGCACAGGCATAACACCTGCATCAAACTTTGCTAGCTTAACGATTGATGACACTTCAAACCTATTTACCTTATCATTAGGTGATTTGGTAGCGTTAGGTTTTGGAGCAAATGCGAATGCCACAGACTTAGCAGTTAGCTACCCCGGCACACCTGGTTCAATTCCAACCGTCAGTGGCGTAAGTGGTGGTGTTCCTACCATTGGGACTACAAATGCTAACCAGCCTGCGGGCGCGTTTGATTTCGGATTTGGTTTTGATTCTGTTGGCAATGTGTTGTCCTCAAACGAGTCAGTCAGCTGGACAGCTACTGGATTTGATTTTAGCCAGTTAACAACCACTACTCTTGGTGTTTATTCTGGTAGTTTTGCCTTACGTATCCAGGGTGAAGGTCAAGGCCGTGATGGTAATGGTTGGTACGGAGCTGCGGCAGTGCCAGAACCTGAAACTTATGCCATGATGTTGGCTGGGTTGGGTTTGATTGGTTTTGTAGCGCGTCGCCGTAAGGATGAACAAAACTAAATTAAGAGTAGTGATTCTAGAAATACCGACGGGAGCTTCTGCTCCCGTTTTTATTTTATCAGCCCAAAGCATCGCGTAATTTGTACCACGCCATCCCTAAGACGAGCGCAGGCGTACGCAGTAATTTTCCACCCGGAAAATCATGATGTTGGATGCTGGCAAATACATCCAGGCGTTCAGCCTGCCCAGCAATAGCTTCCGCCACCAGTTTGCCAGCCAGCCCTGTGAGCGCAACGCCGTGGCCAGAAAAACCTTGTAAGTAATACACATTAGGTGAAATTCGGCCAAAATCAGGCGCGCGGCTCATGGTGATGTCAACAAAACCGCCCCAAGTGTATTCCACTTTAGTGTCTTTTAATTGCGGAAACGTCTCGACCATGCGTGCTTGCATGCTTTGCGTTAAGTTTGGCGGCGTGAGCGCGCTGTAGCTTACGCGCCCACCGTAAAGCATGCGCGGCCCTTCATTCGGTTGTTGAGCTGAAAACCGAAAGTAATCTAAAATAAAATTGGTATCGCATACGGCTGAATTGCTAGGAATGAGCATGGCTGCCAAGGTCGGGTCAATCGGCTCTGTGCCGATAATATACGTGCCGACAGGCATAATGCGCTTAGCCAAACTTGGCGCTAATTGAGGGGATACTTCAGGCAAATACATATTGCCCGCCAGCACAACAAACTTGGCTTTCACAGACCCTTTTTCGGCGTGCAAACTGACCGCTTCACCCTGTTGCATCTGGGTAACTGCAGAGTGCTGATATATCTTCACTCCCAAACTGCTGGCAGCTTTAGCCAAACCTAAGCAATAATTGAGCGGGTGAACATGGCCGCCGCTTTGATCAAAATAACCGCTGTGATAACGTGGGCTACCTATCCAATGATGAATGTCGTTAGGCGAAATCCATTCAGCTTGATATGCATAGCGTTGCGCCATTGCATCTAGCCACTGCCGTAGCTTCGCACCTTTGTTTTCATTCACTGCCACACCTAAAAAACCGCTGGTTAAATCGCACTTGATATCAAAGCGCTTTACGCGCGCGCGCACTAAATCTAGCGCTTCCAGCGTCATGCCCCATACTTGTTTTGCCGCGTCCATTCCTAGTGCATTTTCAATCACCTCTTGCTCACAGGCCAAGCCAGCAATCAATTGGCCACCATTGCGGCCACTTGCGCCCCAGCCAATGTGTTGCGCTTCCAGTACCACCACTTTGTAGCCGCGGTCTGCTAATTCGATCGCCGCAGATAGACCCGCAAAGCCGCCGCCCACCACGCAAACATCGGTTTCAATCTCACCTTCTAATGTCGGATATTTTGGCTGCTCATTTGCGCTTGCGGCGTAATAGGAGTTTTGGGTGAGTTTTAGTTCGGCAGTTGCTGACATTGTTATTTCCTTTTTCGCCTACAATTAAAACACCTATAACTTACTGTAGGGGCGATTTTTAAATCGCTTTTGCTCCGTTTGTAAGTCACATCATTTTCGCGATATAAATATCGCTCCTACATACGACTTTTCAAGGGCTTTAGCCCTTAGAAAATCGGAGTGCCTGTGGTGCATTATTTTTTTGCAGCAATGCGCCCGCAAAGCCAAGTCCACACCAACGTTGCGGCGGCGTTGCTGGTTAATTCTGCGTGGTCATAAGGTGGTGAAACTTCGGTTAAATCCATGCCCACCCAGTTTAAGTCATGCCACGCCTCTAGCAGCGTCATGGCTTGTGCCGTGGTTAAGCCACCTACTTCTGGCGTGCCTGTACCCGGCGCAAACGCTGGGTCTAGCGCATCAATATCAAAGGTTAAATAGAGTGGCGGATTGCCTGCTTTGGCCATTCTGGCGCGCACTTCATCAATCACGTTGTTTAGCGCATCGCCATCTTTGCCGCGTAACTCACGCGCAGTGAAAATTTTGCCGCCTTGGTCGGCTACAAACTCACGCGCGGCTTGCTCGCCAGATGAGCGAATGCCAATTTGCACAAAGCATTTAGCATCAACCAAGCCTTCGGTAATCGCCTCGTAAACCCATGTGCCATGGCCTGATGGCTCGCCAAAATGGTCTGTCCAGGTATCGCAATGGGCATCAAAATGAATGCACGCCAGCGGTTGTTGATAATGCGCTTTATAAGCACGCAACAGCGGCAAAGTAATCGAATGATCACCGCCTAACCATATCATCGTTTGGTTTTTAATCAGTTCACTCGCTTGCGGCATCAAAGCTGCACGCAT
>JBARQL010000164.1:0-5135 GCA_049643685.1 Methylotenera sp. | reverse complement strand
GCACACGAAAGCGATCAATATAGCTATGTAAGTGTGCGACTTTGCGTTGCTGTTTTTCAAACATCGCTTGCTGCAACGCGAGTTTTTCAGCACGTTGACGCTCAAAATCTGAATAGCCGCCGCGATATAAGGTGAGCGTTTGCTGTTCAATGTGCGCGATATGATTGACGATGGCATCCAGAAAATCTCTATCATGCGAAATCAGCAATAGCGTACCGCGATAGCTTTGCAACCAGCCTTCCAGCCAGATCACGGCATCTAGGTCCAAATGATTCGTTGGCTCATCGAGCAATAAGAGATCTGAGCGACACATCAAGGCTCGCGCTAAATTCAAGCGTACGCGCCAACCGCCCGAGAACGTAGCAACGGGCTGTTGCAAATTGGCTTGACTAAAACCTAAGCCGCTCAACAATTCCGCAGCACGTGCTTTGGCACTGTAACCATCAATATCGGTTAAGCGATGATGCAGTTCGCCGATAAGTTCACCTTGATGATTAGCTTCTGCATTTGCCAATGCGCTTTCAATCTCGCGCAGCTCTGCATCACCATCCAGCACAAATTCAATGGCCGGCATCGCGAGTGCGGGCGTTTCTTGCGCGACATGCGCCACTACCCAACTGGCAGGCATTTCCAAATCGCCAGATTCCACCTGCATTTCACCGCGTAACAACGCAAATAATGAAGATTTACCAGCACCATTTGCGCCAGTTAACCCCACTTTATGGCCGGGATGTAATTGCAGAGAAGCGGATTGGATCAGTACTTTTAAACCGCGGACTAAGGTAAGTTGTTTAAATAGAATCAAAAGAGCGCCATCAAATAAAGTATCTGGTCAACCAAACGCAACCAAAAACGCTATTCTAAATGACTAAGGCGTATTTCTAAATAAATATGCGCTATAACTTTTACAAGTTTTTACCTCAGTTAAATTGCAACTAATTAACTGAATCAGGCTTATTGCAGTAAAATAGCAGTTTATAGTCAGCTCATTCAATCAAGTTCCAACCTACGGCTAATGGTCAAAAAATCACTGTTTTTGCTTTATCGCGTCATATTTTGGCTAATCAGCCTGATGGTCTTGATTGTGCTGCTTGCAGCGCTCACCATTCAATTCTATGTGTTTCCCAATATTGACCAATACAAAGACAAAATCGCCACTTTTGCAAGCAGCGCTGCCAAGCAAAAAGTAGAAATTGGCAATATCAAAGCCAATTGGCAGGGATTTAATCCGCATTTAACGATTGCTAACATTGATATTTATGATGTAGAAAACCGCCCCGCGTTAACGCTTAAAAATACCGACGTTTTATTTTCGTGGCTAAGCGTTCCGCTCATGGAGCCGCATCTGGCAGATTTAACCATACGAGCACCTGAACTGACCATTCGGCGTGATGTTAGCGGCAATATTTTTATTGCGGGCATCAATACACAGGGACAATCAAAGCCAGATTTGCCGAACTGGCTGTTACGGCAAAATAAATTTGAAATACAAAATGCCAAGCTCATTTGGTTAGATGAAATGCGCAACGCACCCGCGTTAAGCTTGGACAAACTGAATCTGCAAGTGGTTAGCCCGGCTTGGAAAAGCCTACTTAAAAATCACCGCATTCACCTGAATGCAATGCCTTCCATCGGCACAAACAGCCCCATTAACATCAGTGCTGATGTGTATGGCAACGATGTTAGCCGCATTACAGAATGGCACGGCAGTGTCGATGTGCAACTAAAACAGGCTGACATTGCCGCATTTAAACCATGGCTAGATTATGCATCACTGATGCACCCCATGGACTTGCAGGCTGGAGTTGGCAGCGCCAATGTGAAGCTGCAATTTGCCAACCTGCAAGTGCAAAGCATGAGTAGCAGCGTTAGCTTAAATAACGTGAAAATGCGAATTAGGACCCATGCAGAGCCCGTGCTGCTCAAGCAAATTGCTGGCGATGTAAGCTGGAAGAATAGCAAGTCAGAACAAAAAATCAATGTAGAAAATCTCGCTTTAGAAGCGGGCAATGGCTTAAGTTTAAAAGAAGTTTCTGGCAACTTTACAGATACTCCTCAGGGTAATCGATCCCTTAACTTCAAGGTGGCATCACTAGACCTGACAAAGATTAAGCCCTATTTAGTGCAATTGCCTATTCCTGCTGAACCTTTACAGAAATTAACCAACCTGTCACCCGTTGGTCAATTGGATCATCTGGCATTTAGCTGGAGCGGAAACAAAACAGAAACAAAAACATATCAAATCAGCACTCAATTTAGTGGCTTGGGAATTACTGCGCATGAAAAAATACCAGGCTTTAGCAACTTAACGGGTGAAATAGATGCAAACCAAAATTCAGGAAAAATCGCCCTAAAATCTGCAAAAGCACTTTTCGAATTTAAAGAAATTTTACGTTGGCCAATCCCTGCCGACAAATTGGAAGGCGTAGTTTCTTGGAACATCACAGAAAAATCCACGGGCAAAGAAACTAAAATCCAAACTAACAATATCGCAATCAGTAACACGCATTTATCAGGCAACATCAATGCTACTTACTTAATGGATGGCAAAAAAGGTGGCTTGCTCGACTTGAAAGGTAAATTCGGCAACGGCAATGCCAAATTTGCACCCTTTTATTATCCCACCATTTTGGGCAAGCCAACCATGCATTGGTTGGATACTTCAATTTTGTCTGGGCGTGCAGAAGACATTAATCTCATCGTGAAAGGACGCTTGGCTGACTTTCCATTTGTGGATAAACAGAATAATCTGGATGCGAAATTAGGGCTATTTAGAGTAACAGCGAAAGTCAGTAATAGCACTTTAGAGTATGGCCTAGGTTGGCCACTGATAGAAGGCTTAGGGCTGGATTTGTTATTTGAAGGCAAGCGCATGGAACTCAATGCCAATACTGGGCATATATTGGGTAACCAAATCATTAAAAGTAAAACCACGATTGCACAACTAGATGCCGACTCGCCAATGTTAATCATCGATAGTGAAGTAAGCGGCTCCGTTGAAGAAGGCGTTAAGTTTGTGAATAAAAGCCCTGTTGTCACTGTCACACAAGGGTTTACCGAAGATTTAAAAACCAGTGGTCAGGGCAAATTAAGCTTAGGCTTAAAAATACCACTACAAAACATCGACGCAGCTCAATACAAAGGCTTATATCTAATCAGCAACGGCAGCATGGCGGCTGAAAGCATTCCCACGCTGACTAACATCAACGGCCCGCTAGAGTTTACCGAAAGCAGCTTAACAGCCAAAAATATCAATGCCAGTGCATTTGGTGCACCTGTAGCGATTAATTTGAGTACGGGCAAAGATAAAACTATTCATGTAATTGCAAACGGTAAAATCAATGATGCCTCGATTAAGCAGGTTTTAGCGAGCCAAGGGTCAGAAAACCAGTCACTTATCAATGCTGCAAATTACCTATCAGGCAGTACCGATTGGACAGGCGACATTACTATTCAAAAACCTGCGGTGAATATCAGTATTCAATCCAATTTAGTGGGAATCAGCTCACGTTTACCCGCTCCTTTCAGCAAAGCCGCTGGCGAGTCCCTAAGACTACGCGTTGATAAAAAACAAGCGCCTAATAGTGACACGATGACACTGACCTTGGGCAACAAATTGGCCGCAAAAATACTGCGTACTGGAGAAAATGGCAAACTCCAACTTGATCGTGCCGCCATTCAACTAAACTCGGTGGCGGCAAATGAATTAAAACCCGTCGAGCTCAGCAATAGCAAAGGCCTACAATTTACTGGTAACTTAGAATACCTGGATGCTGATGCTTGGCGAAATGTTCTGCATGAAATTGCCGGTAAGGGAAGTAATGAGACTGCATTTCCATTACAAAAAATAGACTTAAAAATTAATGCGTTAGATATTTTTGACAAGCGCATCAATCAATTAAAAATTACCAATAATACAGATAAAGATGGCATGCGAGCCAGCGTGCAAAGCCGTGAAATATCTGGAGATTTACAATGGATTAGCCAAAATAATGGCAAACTGATTGCGCGTTTAAGTAACTTAACCGTGCCAGAGACTACACCGAATCGCACCAAAACCATCACAAATGAACTAAAGCAACCGGAACAGGATTATCCCGCACTCGACATCATCGCAGATCAGTTTACTTATAATAAGAAAAATTTTGGGGCACTGGAGCTCATCGCTTATCCACAGAATGACAACTGGAATATTGAAAAACTCAAACTTTCCAAGCCTGATAGTGTCATTAGCGCCGAAGGACAATGGAATAGCTGGGTTAAAAATCCCAATACCTATTTGAACATCACGTGGGATATTCAAAATCTAGGTAAGACACTGAATCAAGTTGGCTATCCAGACACCGTTAAAGGGGGTGAAGGCACACTCAAGGCGCAACTGCATTGGAAAGGTAGCCCGCACGAATTTAATGCCAAAGGCTTAAATGGTGACTTGCAATTAGATCTTAAAAAAGGCCAATTTTTAAAAGTACAGCCCGGAGTGGGTCGGTTGTTAGGGTTGTTGAGCTTGCAAAGCCTACCGCGTCGATTGACCCTGGACTTTAGAGATTTGTTTAGCAACGGTTTTGCCTTTGATAAAATCAGCGGCACTGCCAAGCTCAGCCAAGGCATTATGCGTAGTGACAACTTTACAATGTCAGGGCCCGCGGCCGATGTTGCCATTAAAGGGGAAACAAACTTGCAAAATGAAACGCAGCATTTACATGTAAAAGTTTTACCGCATGTCAGTGACAGCCTCTCGCTTGCGGCGCTTGCTGGCGGACCGTTGGCTGGTGCTGTGGCATTTTTAGCGCAAAAAATATTGAAAGACCCGCTGAATAAAATCGCTTCCAGCGAATATGAAATTATTGGCACTTGGGATAACCCACAAGAAGCTAACGCTTCTAAAGCAACGCCAGAAGTCGCCAAAGAATCCCCCCTAAACTAAGCTATTTGCAAAAAGTTGAAATCATGATGCAAACAACCTCACATTCAAAAACTACTCAAGACATCGTTAAAGTGGCCGCCATTCAAATGGCCTCAGGGCCCTATGTTTCAGCTAATTTAAGTGAAGCTGAGCGCTTAATTGAAACCGCCGTTAATCTAGGCGCAAAATTAGTGGTGTTGCCAGAATACTTTGCGATTATGGGCTTAAA
>JBARQL010000163.1:0-12196 GCA_049643685.1 Methylotenera sp. | reverse complement strand
CTTGCATTTGTAGAGCGAATAAATATTTAGAATGATGCTTGTTAGCTTTAAAAAGTTGCCCATTTCATGCGTTGGTGCCCATGTTGAAGATGGGCAGGGTCATCGCAATGACAACAGTCGTGATAATGGCGATGAATGTGATTAAGTCGGTAAAAAAATGATTTTAAACACTTGGTTCATGTCATCTGTGACGCGCGCTTGAACAATCAAGAAAATGACGATAATGCTCATATAAAGCGGAATAATGAACAAAAATTTTCGATAATCTAATACTGCACGGCATAACCATGGCAAGTCAGCGCCAAAACTTGAAAAAAGTACCTCAAAACTAGGAATAATGTATTGTGCAGCGATTGTCAAAATGAGCGCAACCAAGAACATCATTGAATAACTGATGAGTATCGCTTTGCTTCGTGGCACTAAGTTTTGAGGTGTAGATTTTTCAGAGGGTTGCATGGTAGATCTGACGAAGAATGACGGTTATTCGAACGTTTTGCTGTAACTATAAAATATTTCATCGCGCACCCAGCCTAATGATGTATAGAGTGCTTGTGCCGGTTGGTTGGTTTTTGCGGTGGTTAACTCTAATCTTTGCATTCCATTTTTTGCAGCGTATTCATGCGCGGCTAGCATTAAAGCGCGTCCTGCACCTGTGTTGCGTGCAGTTGAATCGACAAACAAATCATAAAGCACACCGATCTTTGCGGCGATTACCGAGCAAAAACTGGGGTAAATTTGGCAAAAACCAATGAGTGCTTGATGGCTATTTTCGGCTACAAAAATCACAGAATCTTGTTGATTGAGCCGGTCTCTCACAAAAGATTTGGCAAGCTCAATATCAGAGGTTTGTTCATAAAATTGGCGGTAGGCATCAAATAGTGCTGCCAATTCAGCTAAGTCGTGTGAGGTGGCGAGCCTGATAGTGGTTGAAGTCATCATTACTTTCTTAATGCAGTTTGAATCACATCGGCCAGCACATGGCCATAGTGTGTAATATTTTCCGTTGCGGCGTAAGCGTAGCCAATAATCAAGCCTTTTTCACGATGTTCGCCTAAGCCATAATTTGACAATGGATAGACGCGTAAGCCTTGTTCGGCGGCCAGTTCGGCAACTTTCACATCATCCACAAATGCTTCAAATGTCACTACTAAATGCAGGCCAGAATCGACGGGCGATAACCTTGCGCCTACTTGTTCGATGGGTGCTAAAGCAGCCTGTAATAAGCGGCGGCGTTCACTGTAGGTTTGTTTCAGGCGCCGAATGTGGCTGGTAAAATGGCCCTCTTCAATAAAATCGGCCAAGGCGGCTTGAATCACCACTTGGCCTGGGCGCTGCAATTCATACAAGCCATTTTTAAAACTATCGACAAGTTGCGGTGGCACCACCACATAACCTAAGCGAATACCTGGGTACATCACTTTAGAAAACGTGCCTAAATAGAGTACGCGGCCGTGGGTATCCATGCCTTGCAGCGATGAGATTGGGCGGCCTTCAAAGCGAAATTCACTGTCATAATCATCTTCAATAATCCATGCATTGCTGTTTTGCGCAAAATCTAACAGCAAGCGGCGGCGTCCATAACTCATGACCATGCCTTTGGGATACTGGTGCGAAGGCGTAGTGTAAATGAGGCGTGGTTTGACGCGAAAATCTTTGGTGCTGGGTGCCATGCCTTCTTTGTCAACTTTGACGGGGTGCAACTTCAAGCCATTAATTTCCAGCACGCGTCGCGCTGCCCAGTAGCAGGGGTTCTCCACCCAGACGATGTCGTTGTGGTCTGTGAGTAGCCTTGCGCATAAGTCTATGGATTGTTGTGTGCCAGAAGTAATGAGCACTTGGTCTACCGTCAGGTTAACCGCGCGCGCGACACGCAGATAATCGGCAATGGCTTGACGTAAGGGCAAATAACCGCCGTCATGGCTAGAATCCAGCAGCATGGGGTTAATGGAGCGCCATTGACGATTTAGTAAGCGTCGCCACAGGCTGAGCGGAAATCTGGAATAATCATCTTCACCTGGGGTGAAGGGCTGTACTTCATGGTTTAAAGATGGTTGACCTAAAGATTGGGCATCTAAATAGCTGGTTTGCTGGTTAAACGCAAGTGTGCTGATGGCGGCTAAACCACGCTGAGAAAGTATGTTGCGGGTGAAGTTGTTGCGATCGTCGCCTTTTACAATGCCTTCGTCAGGCGCATGATGAACTGCTAAGGGCTGTTTGCTTGATTTGCCAAAATAGTCTGGTTGATGGCTATCGTAACTGTTGTAAGTAACATAGGTGCCGCTACCTGTTTTGGCGGCCACATAGCCTTCATCTAACAATTGTTCAAAAGCGGCCAGAATTGTGTTGCGTGATACGCTTAAATCCTCCGCTAGATTTCGGGTTGAAGGCAGGCGGGCACCGGAAGGCAATACTTGCTCTGTTATCGCGCGGCGAATCGTCTCATACAGGCGTCTGTGATTGGGCATGCGCGCAGGGAACTTTCCTTCGGCAAGTTGGGTTAATAGCCATTCTGAGAGGTTTAATTGCTTCATTTCGCGTAATTTTTACTTTAAAAGTGGTTCTAGCTAAATTATCTAAATGGTACTTGTAGTATTACCAATTGAAAGGATAGTATACTTGTCACTGGATTGTTGCAATCTCAGGTTTGATGATGTGATTATGATAGAGTGGGTATGAAGCGCTTAGTGATTACATCATCAAATTTGACTGGTAAAACAGCTCACTAACCAAATGAAAACACACAAACGAAAACCACTGGTGTTATTACCTGCAGATGTTAAGCAGCTAGGTGCGCATCCGTTTCATGCGGTGGGCAATAAATATATCATGGCGGTAGCGCAGGCCGCAGAAGCTACACCTTTGCTAGTGCCAGCTATTAGTGACCATTTAGCGTTTGATGCATTATTTGCAATGGCCGATGGCATTGTGCTCACCGGTTCAGTCTCTAATTTACATCCTTCACATTTTGGGCAAGAAGTCCTTGATTCATCCCTGCCGTTAGACCCCGCACGTGATGCACTGACGATGCAATTGATTCATGGTGCCATTGAAGCAGGGGTTCCGTTACTGGCTATTTGCCGCGGTTTTCAAGAATTAAATGTGGCTTATGGCGGTAGCTTGCATCAGGCCGTGCATGAAGTTGCTGGCTTGCATGATCATCGTGAAGCGGATAGCGCGTCGATAGAGTCGCAGTATGCGCCCGCACATGCTGTGAGTTTAGTGGCTAACGGACAGTTGGCAAGAATCATCGGTAGCAAGCAAATGATGGTGAATTCAATTCATGGTCAAGGCATCGATAGGCTAGGAGCAGGGCTAACCGCTGAAGCGCATGCGCCAGATGGCTTGGTTGAAGCGATTTCAGTGACCAATGCCAAAACATTTACACTGGGCGTGCAGTGGCACCCTGAGTGGAAAGTCATGGAAAATCCACAGTATTTAGCTATTTTCAAAGCATTCGGCGAAGCTTGCAGAATACGAATGCAAAGGCATGAGCCACCTGATTAGTATTTTTGAGGCATGTTGAATAAAATACGATCAATCATCAGGAGATTCAAAAATGACAGAACAGGTAAATAAAAACCATGTGGATATGGATAAATGGCTAACCGATAACAATATTACCGAGGTGGAATGTTTAGTGCCTGACCTGACGGGAGTGGCACGTGGCAAAATTCTGCCCCGCGAAAAATTCTCAACCGACCGCGCGATGCGCTTACCAGAAGCGGTGTTTGGCATGACGGTCACGGGCGAGTCGCCAGAGGGTTATGAAGGCTATGACCGCGTTTTTGGGTTTACGGATAAAGACATGGTGCTGATTCCAGACCCGACCACTTTGCGCGTAGTACCGTGGGCGCAAGACCCCACCGCACAAGTCATTATGGATTGCGTAGATCATCAAGGTAAGCCGATTGATTTCGCACCTAGAAACGTTTTGCGCCGCGTCACTAACTTATACAAAGAGTTAGGATTTACACCGATTGTTGCGCCTGAGTTAGAGTTTTATTTGCTTGAGCGCAATCCTGACCCTGATATTGCTTTAAGCCCGCCAGTGGGGCGTAGCGGTCGCAAAGAAACTAGCCGTCAGTTGTATAGCATTGATGCAGTGAATGAGTTCGACCCGTTATTTGAAGATATTTACGACTACTGCGATTTAATGGGCTTGGAGTTAGATACTTTAATCCATGAGTTTGGTGCAGGGCAAATGGAAATCAACTTTTTACACGATGAACCGATGGTGTTGGCTGATAAAGCCTTTTTCTTTAAGCGTACCTTGCGTGAAGTAGCCATGCGGCATGGCATGTATGCCACCTTTATGGCGAAACCGATGCAACATGAGCCAGGCTCAGCCATGCATATCCATCAAAGTGTGATTGATACGAATACTAAACAAAATATATTTAGTAAACCCGATGGCACGGCATCGCCCATTTTCTTTCACTATATCGCAGGGCTACAAAAATACTTGCCAGCCGCCATGGTGTTGCTGGCGCCGTATGTGAATTCTTATCGCCGAATTGTGCGTAATGGTGCTGCACCAATTAACATTGAATGGGGTTACGATAATCGCACGGTAGGGATTCGCGTGCCGATTTCAGAGCCAGCAGGGCGTCGTGTAGAGAATCGCGTGGTTGGTGCAGATGCTAACCCTTACCTAGCAATGTCAGTCACGCTGGCTTGTGGCTACTTAGGTATCAAAGAAAAATTACAACCTACAGAAGTGACTACTGGCAGTGCTTACGCTTCTGATTATCAATTACCTCGTGGATTGTCTGAAGCGATACGTGCACTTGAAGATTCTGAAGCCTTGCATGAAGTATTAGGCAAGGACTTTGTAGATGTCTATTTAGCTGTTAAAGATGCCGAGCACGGAGAATTTATGCGCGTGATTAGCCCTTGGGAACGCGAACATCTTTTAATGCATGTTTAAAGATAAACATAGGTAATCCACGCTTAGTCCAGCTTAAGTTGAATGAAGAAATTGAATATATCGAGAGCATCATGACGAATACTAAAGAAATCCAGAATATTGATTCAGCGCATTATATGCACCCCTTTACCGATCATAAAGGCTTGACGGAAAAGGGCGCACGTATTATCACCAAGGCCGATAATGTTTATATCTGGGATTCTGAAGGGCATAAAATCTTTGATGCGATGTCGGGGCTTTGGTGCGTTAATGTGGGTTATGGCCGCAAAGAACTGGTAGATGCGGCTGCGAAACAAATGGCCAAACTGCCTTATTACAATAGTTTTTTTCAAACCACCAATGTGCCAGCGGTAAAACTCGCCGAGAAAATCGTTAAGTTAGCGGGTGATAATTTTAGTCACGTGTTTTTCAGTACTTCTGGCTCAGAATCGAACGACACTAACATTCGTATGGTACGCCACTATTGGGCAACATTGGGCCAACCAGAGCGTACAGTGATTATCAGCCGGAATAATGCTTATCATGGATCAACCTTAGTAGGATCATCCTTGGGCGGTATGAGCGGCATGCATGCACAGGGCGGTATGATTCCAGGTATAGAACATATCGAACAGCCTTATCACTACGGCTTAGCCCCCAATCAAGAAAGAGATGCGTTCGGGTTAGAGGCTGCCGGCTGGCTTGAGAAAAAAATTCTGGAAGTGGGCGCAGATAAGGTGGCCGCCTTTATTGGCGAGCCAGTACAGGGTGCGGGCGGCGTGATTATTCCACCTAAAACCTATTGGCCAGAAATTCAACGTATTTGCGACAAATACGGCATTTTGCTGATTTGCGATGAAGTGATTTGTGGTTTTGGCCGCCTTGGTAAATGGTTTGGCTCACAATTGTTAGGCGCAAAACCAGATTTAATGACTTTTGCTAAGGGCGTTACATCAGGCTATATTCCATTAGGTGGCGTGGTGGTGGGAAAACGTGTAGCGAAAGTGTTGATTGAAGGCGGTGAGTTTAATCACGGTTACACTTATTCAGGCCACCCAACAGCTTGCGCAGTGGCATTGACAAATATTGAAATTATTGAAAAAGAAGGCTTGGTTGATCGTGTCCTCAATGAAACCGGCCCATATTTAGCCCAAAAATATGCTGAGTTAGGCAAGCATCCGCTAGTGGGCGGTGCGGAAACGTGCGGCTTAGTGGCAGGTTTTGTGTTGATGAAAGATAAAGTGAATCACATGCATTTTGATGAGGATTTGGGCGTGGGTATGATTTGTCGCGGTCACTGTTTTGCCAATGGCCTGATTATGCGTGCGGTAGGTGACCGCATGATTATTGCGCCTCCGTTGGTGACGACAAAAGCGCAGATTGACGAGATGATGGGGCTGATTTATTTATGCCTAGATGCTACATTGACTGATTTAAAAAAATTAGGACTCATGTAACCTTGTTAAAAAATACTGTAGAAAATCACAGTAGAAAATGATGGTAGCGCGTGCATACATATTGTAAGATTACTAACGTACGACTGATTTACAAATAGTTTTTTCTATCTTAAACACATTACTTTTTTGACCACTTTTTTACCCTGAAGGAATCATGAACATGAATCACACATTGAGTAAAACGCTAATCGCCCTATTTGCAGTTGGGCTTGTTACCGTATCTTGTAGCAAATCAGACAACAAAGAAGCGGATGCCAGTAAAGCGGGTGTTGGAGATAAAACAGCGGTAGCTGAAGAAAAAGTACTGAATATTTATAATTGGTCTGACTATATTGCGCCGGATACCATCGCCAACTTTGAAAAAGAAACAGGCATTAAAGTACAGTACGATGTGTTTGATAGTAACGAGATTTTACATGCGAAGCTTATCGCTAAAAATACAGGATATGACATCGTAGTGCCATCATCTAATTGGGCAAAACTACAAATTGAAGGTGGTTTATATCAAAAGCTTGATAAAACAAAGCTGCCTAATATGAAGAACCTCGACCCAGGAATTATGGAAAAGTTGTCAAAACTTGATCCGGGTAATGAACATTTAATTGACTGGATGTGGAGCTATAATACCGTGGGTATTAATGTTGATAAAGTGAAAGCAGCGCTTGGCGACACACCTATGCCTGATAACGCTTGGGATTTAGTGTTTAACCCGACTTACACTAATAAATTAAAGTCATGTGGCATTACCTTTTTAGATACTCCTGCAGACGTATTTCAAGCGGCATTGCATTATTTAGGTAAACCAGTTTATACCGGTACGCCAGAAGATTATCAAGCCGCTTTTGATATGTTGATGAAAGTACGCCCAGATATTAAGAAATTTAATTCCGGTGGTCAAATTGATGATTTAGCAAGTGGCAATACCTGCGTAGCTTACGGTTGGGCAGGCGATTTTAATTTAGCAAAAAAACGCTCTATTGAAAATAAATCAGAGCAAAATATTGAGGCGCTAATCCCAAAAACAGGCGGTATTATGTTTATGGATACCATGGCGATTCCAGCGGATGCTAAGCATCCGAATAATGCTCATATTTGGATGAATTACATCATGCAGCCAAAAGTGACAGCTGCGATTACCAATGAAGTCACGTATGCAAACCCTAACAAGGCAGCAACTGAATTCGTTGACCCGGAAATCAAAAACAACAAATCGATTTATTTGTCCGATGAAGATATAGCCAAATTAGTGCCACCAGGTGTTGAAGATGCAAAAACTAAGCGCAATATGACACGGCTATATACTAAATTTAAAACTGGGGCTTAATTCTAGTCTAGAATAAATGACCGTTCGCCACTGGCTGGCGAACGGATAGAATCAGCATTTAACGCAATTATTTCGTAAAGGTTTTTTTATGGCATCCGCACCTAAAGAAATGCATAAACCTGCGCAAGAGGTGTTATTGCGCGTTGAAAATGTCACTAAAATTTACGATGGCACAGTAAAAGCTGTAGATGATGTTTCGCTTACGGTAATGAAAGGTGAAATTTTTGCACTTCTTGGTGGATCAGGTTGCGGAAAATCCACATTATTGAGGATAATGGCGGGCTTTGAATCGCCGACTAAAGGCAATGTTTTTCTTGGTAATCAAGATATTACTCATTTGCCACCATACCAACGTCCTATCAATATGATGTTTCAATCGTATGCTTTATTTCCGCATTTAAGCGTTTGGGAAAATATCGCCTTTGGCTTAAAGCGTGATGGCATGCCAAAAGATCAAATTTCAGATCGCGTTGAAAAGATGTTGAGCTTGGTGCAGTTAGGTAAATTTGCCAAACGCAAGCCGCACCAACTCTCGGGCGGGCAGCAACAGCGCGTAGCTTTGGCGCGCAGTTTGGCAAAACGTCCGCAACTTTTATTGTTAGATGAGCCACTCGGCGCACTGGATAAAAAACTACGTGAAACCACACAACTAGAGCTCGTCAATATTATTGAAGAAGTCGGCGTCACCTGTGTACTTGTCACACACGACCAAGAAGAAGCCATGACCATGGCAAGCCGCATTGCGGTGATGAGTGAGGGCTATTTCTTGCAAGTAGGTGCGCCTGATGCGGTGTATGAAATGCCTAATAGCCGACAAGTGGCTGATTTTATTGGAAATGTGAATATATTTGAAGGTGTGATAGAAGAGGATGAAGCCGATCACGTGACGGTGCGTTGCCCAGAATGCGTACATTATGTGGGGCATGGTGTGAGCGGACATTCCGGCATGGCCGTGGGCGTGGCTTTGCGGCCAGAAAAAATTATACTATCAAAAGAAAAACCTGCTGGTGAGTATAATTGGTGTGCAGGTGAAGTGATAGAAATTGTTTATTTTGGTGCACACACGACTTATCACCTTAAACTCGATAGCGGCAAAGTAATTAAAGCGCAAGAGTTGAATAATACGCGTGATTTAAGCTGTGGCCTCACGTGGGGTGACCGTGCCTATGCACAATGGAATGATTTGGCGATGGTTGTGTTGACGCACTGAGAATTGAACCATTTAGGGATGCATCATGGCTAAAAAACCAAGTTTATTTGCAAGACTCAAAAACAGCCTGTTTAATGGACGCAATGCGGTTATCGCAGTGCCATACTTCTGGTTTCTGTTGCTTGCGGCAATTCCACTGCTGATTGTGCTTAAAATCAGCCTTTCTGAAATGGAAGGCACGCAAGTTTCTAATATGATTGATTGGAGCAGTGGCTGGCCAAAACTCACGCTCAATTTTGCCAGTTATCAATTTATTGCCAGTGATTCCTTGTATTTTAAAACGTATTTATCATCCATTAAATACGCGCTGATTACTACGCTACTATGCTTGGCAATCGGTTATCCATTTGCGTATTTTATGGCGCGTTCACCTAAGCATATGCAGCCCACTTTGTTAATGCTGATTATGTTGCCATTTTGGACTTCATTTTTACTGCGTATCTATGCCTGGAAAACCTTGCTTGTCAGCAATGGTGTGATTAACAACGTGCTCATGAGTTTACATATGATTGATACGCCAATAGCGATGATGAACAATTCATTTTCACTGTTATTAGGCATGGTGTATTCCTACCTGCCATTTATGATTTTACCTTTGTATGCCAATTTGTCTAAGTTGGATATACGTTATTTAGAGGCTGCCGCCGACCTTGGTACGAGTCCATTCAAAGCCTTTTGGCTCATTACCGTGCCACTTTCTAAAGCGGGCATTATTGCGGGTTCTATGCTGGTGTTTATCCCTGCGGTGGGTGAATATGTGATTCCGGAATTGCTGGGTGGCTCAAGCACCTTAATGATAGGCCGTGTGTTGTGGGATGAGTTCTTCAACAACCTGGATTGGCCGATGGCTTCGGCTGTGGCGGTGGTGATGATCTTGATAATTTTATTGCCGATGGCGATTTACAATAAATCGCAAGCTGATTTAGCGGAGGTGAAATAATGAGCCAAGCCACGAATAATAAACTCTTTGCCACTGGTTGGATGATTGTCGTTTACGTGTTTTTATACTTGCCTATCATCACCTTAGTAGTATTTTCATTCAATGATTCAAAATTGGTGACAGTGTGGTCACACGCCAGTATGCGTTGGTATGAGGCGTTGGTAAAAGATACCGCTTTAATAGATGCAGTATTGTTATCGTTAAAAATTGCGTTTTTATCTGCCCTGATGTCAGTGTTTTTCGGCACATTCACCGCTTTTGCACTTAACCGCTATAAGCGATTTAAAGGGCGCACTTTGCTATCATCAATGTCCAGCATGCCGCTGGTGATGCCTGATGTGATTGTGGGTTTGTCTCTCTTGTTGATGATTGTTTCTGTGCAACACTGGTTAGGTTATCCACAAAAGGGCTTATTTACCATATTGCTAGGCCATGCTTTATTAGGCACTGCTTATGCCGCTGTGGTGGTCACTTCTCGTCTACGTGAAATGGATAATAAGCTAGATGAAGCCGCCATGGATTTGGGTTGCAAACCTTGGCAGGTATTTACTCTAGTGACATTCCCCTTGTTGATTCCTGCATTAGTGTCTGCCTTTTTACTAACTTTTACCTTGTCTTTTGATGATGTTGTATTGTCGTCCTTCCTGTCTGGTCCTGGTTATTCCACGATGCCGATGGTGATTTTCTCACGCGCAAGGTTAGGTCTCAATCCAACGATTAACGCGGTGGCTACGGTGACGATTGTTGTGGTAACGATTGCAGTGATTGCTTCTAGTTTTTACACTTCTCGCCTAGAGCGTAAACGTAAACGCGAAGAGGCGCAGGCTTATAGCGATACTAATAAATAACAAAAATGTAGGAGCGATATCAATATCGCGAAAGCAATATAGCAAATATCCACCAAAGCTTTCGCACAATCAGAATAAGCTGATAAGCACCACTAAGCCGGCAAACTGGCAAGTATTGCAAATTAAGTTGCGCTCTTACACCAAACCCAATTTAAGCAGAAGACGATGTCACTTCAAATAAAACACACAGCCTTACTTAAAAACAATCAAACCCTGCTTGCAGGCGAATGGGTTAGTGCCGATTCTGGCGAGACATTTACGGTCACAAATCCCGCAAATGGTGAAGCCATTGCCAGCGTGCCGCGTATGGGTAAAGCAGAAACGGAACGTGCTGTAGTTGCAAGCCAAGCTGCGCAAAAACAATGGAAAACCCTTACTGCCAAAGCCCGCGCGGCCATACTTAAGCGCTGGTTTGATTTAATGGTGATGCACGCAGAAGATTTAGCGCAAATTTTAACAGCTGAGCAAGGTAAACCTTTAGCCGAAGCGCGCGGTGAAATCACTTATGGCGCGAGCTTTGTAGAATGGTTTGCAGAAGAGGCAAAACGTGTTTACGGTGAGGTGATTCCTGCACCGATGGCAGACCGAAAATTATTGGTGATTAAACAGCCCATTGGCGTCACGGCCGCCATCACGCCTTGGAATTTCCCTGTGGCGATGATTACCCGCAAGGTCGCACCAGCATTGGCTGCTGGTTGCAGCATGATTGTCAAACCAGCCGAGCAAACGCCTTTAAGCGCCATTGCATTGGCGGTACTGGCAGAAGAGGCAGGCGTCCCAGCAGGTGTGCTGCAAGTGGTCACAGGCAAGGCGCGTGAGATTGGTGCGGTCATGTGCGAAAGCCCGATTGTGACTAAACTTTCATTCACAGGCTCAACTGAAGTCGGGCGTATTTTAATGCGCCAATGTGCTGATACCATCAAAAAATTATCGTTAGAATTAGGTGGTAATGCGCCCTTTATCGTGTTCGACGATGCTGATTTAGACGCAGCAGTAGAAGGTGCAATGATTAGCAAGTTTCGTAACGCTGGGCAAACTTGCGTATGCGCCAATCGCTTGTTTGTGCAAGATGGCGTGTTTGATGCGTTTGCTAAAAAACTGGCCGCTAAAGTAAGCGCTTTAAAAGTAGGTGCAGGTATTGCAGACGGCGTCACACAGGGGCCTTTGATAGATGCAACTGCAATCGAAAAAATCGAAAGTCATGTAGCCGATGCAGTGAGCAAAGGCGCGAAACTTGTGCAAGGCGGTAAACGCCACGCGCTAGGCGGCACTTTCTTTGAGCCAACTGTGCTAGCAGATGTGAGTGCTGACAGCTTGATTTTTAGCGAGGAAACTTTCGGCCCCGTTGCACCGTTATTCCGCTTTAAAACTGATGACGAAGTGATTGAGCTGGCAAATCGCACTGAATTTGGCTTAGCTTCCTATTTTTACAGCCGCGATATTGGCCGTATTTGGCGTGTGGCAGAAGCGCTTGAATACGGTATGGTTGGTGTGAATACAGGCATGATATC
>JBARQL010000162.1:0-5658 GCA_049643685.1 Methylotenera sp. | reverse complement strand
GGTGCATCTGTGACAGCCTGCTGCTGCTTGAGTTTTGGGCTAATCGTCATACTATGGAATGGATTGGCAACAACTGTGTGCACTTGGGTACGCTCTTGAACTATCACATCAATGGAGGGGATGGCCGCACACCCCCCCGCTAAGAGAATATTATCGACGCGGTTAAATTGTGTTGAGCTGGTAAAAAACTGCAATGCCCTTGCCACCTCTGTCGCCAATAACTGTACGAAGGGTTGTAATACTTCACTTTCGTAACTTTCGGGCAAGCCACCTTTGCGTTTGGCAATTTCGGATTCTTCTAACGATAAACCAAAGCGACGTTGAATCTCTTGAGTCAACTGACCGCCACCAAAACTTTGATCGCGCATGTAAACAGATTTATTATCATGCAGCACGTTCACATGCATCATAGATGCACCAATATCGACAATCATCACCGTTTGTTCGCGACCCGAGTTCGGCAATTGACTTGCGACTAAGGTATATGCCGCTTCTGTCGCATAATTCTCTACATCCATCACGGTTACTTTAAGGCCCGCACCTTCAGCCGCAGCCACGCGATCTTCGATTTTTTCTTTACGTGCTGCCGCAATTAACACTTCCACCTCATCCGGGTTATTGGGTGCTGGACCAATTTTCTGAAAATCAATATTCACTTCATCTAAAGAAAATGGGATGTATTGATTAGCTTCTGCCTCAACTTGTACTTCCATATCCTCATCGCGTAAGCCAGCGCTCATCAATACTTTTTTGCTAATCACTGCGGATGCCGGCAAAGCAAGCGCGACGCGCTTCTCGCGTGAACCCAGCAGTTTCCATGCCAGCTTCATGGCATCTACCACTTTTTCAAGGTCGCCCACATTCCCATCTACAATCGCCTCTTTAGGCAAAGATGATATTGAATAACCTTCAAGCTTATAGCCCCCACGTCCGTTATCCGCGAGCTCTACCATTTTAATAGCGGTAGAACTGATGTCTACCCCGATTAACGGTGGAGTTGATTCTGTAAATAAGTTGAATTTCAAATCGAAATTCCCTCTCAAAGTTAAATAGTTACGCACACTTCTAATAAATTACTTTAAATCCTATCAACAAGTTTACAGCCTGTAAAGCAATTTTTAATTTCTTTACATTGCTAAATACAAAATTAATACAAATTTGTTACATAATAGTTACAAAAGAATGATTAAATTTGATTGATTGTTCGCAGAAATTACCATAGCAATTTATAATGCCTCGATATCTACAGATAATGGACAGATAAATTTCATGACCCTAAATAAATGGTGGCACTATTTTTTTCTGGCTATCACTGTCAGCGTTTTATCTGTTGCTGCGCTAGTGGCGATTGCGGCAGCCATTATTTACCCAGCCTTACCGTCTTTAGACGCCTTGACCGACTATCATCCTAAATTGCCTTTACAAGTTTATTCAGAAGATGGATACCTCTTAGGTGAATTTGGTGAAGAGCGGCGCGCCTACATCAAAATTGAAAATGTCCCTCAAGTCATGAAAGATGCGGTATTAGCCATTGAAGATCGTCGTTTTTATCAGCATGGCGGTATTGATACCACAGGGGTAATACGCGCCATCAGAAACAATCTCACTGGGAAAGGTCGTGAAGGTGCCAGCACCATTACCATGCAAGTGGCTAAAAACTTTTTTACGCCGCCGAATGGCAAGCGCACGCTCATTACTAAAATCAATGAAGCTTTACTGGCCATCAAAATTGAGCGTAATTTAAGTAAAGATAAAATTCTGGAGTTATACCTTAATCAAATTTACCTAGGCCAGCGAGCCTATGGCTTTGCAGCAGCTTCACAGGTTTATTATGACAAACCGCTTGAAAAACTCAACCTCGCAGAAGCGGCGCTACTCGCGGGCTTACCTAAAGCACCTTCTGGCTACAATCCATTTATTAACCCAAAGCGCTCTATTGGCCGACAGCATGAGGTGTTGCGCGACATGCTGCGCTTTGGCTTTCTTAAAGAAACCGCTTATCAGGAAGCTTTAAAACGGCCATTAATCTTTAAGATGTCGAAACAAGAACGTGACTTGTCAGCCGATTATGTGGCAGAAATCGTCAGGGAAAACTTATACGCTAAATATCAGGAAGAGATTTATAGTAGTGGCCTAAAAGTTTACACCACCATTCGCAAAGCGAATCAAGAAGCTGCGAACGCTGCCGTGCGTGAGGGTATTCTGGACTACGATTTACGTCATGGTTATCGGGGGCCTGAAAAATTGCTAGAGATTGATGTATTACCCGCTACTGAAAAGAGAAATGCATTAGATAGCGCATTAGATGAATTTGACGTATTTGCTGAATTAGTCCCCTCAATCATCACCAACATTACCCCAAAATCCATTCAGGCTCACACCAAAAATGGTGATGAAATCGAAATTTCCGGTAAAGGTCTCGCTTTAGTCGAAAAAACGCTACGGGAAAAAGACCCTGCAAAGCGTCAGTTAAAACCCGGTGCGGTGATTCGTGTTTTGAAAACGAAGACTACAAAAAAAGAGGATGGTACAACGAGTGATACGTGGCGTGTTGTGCAGCTTCCTGAAGTGGAGTCTGCATTGATTGCATTGGATCCTGAAAATGGTGCAGTAAGGGCATTGGTAGGTGGTTTGGATTTTAATCGCAGCAAATTTAACCATGTCACACAGGCTCACCGCCAGCCTGGCTCTAGTCTTAAACCATTTATTTATTCTGCAGCCTTAGAAAAAGGCTACACCGCAGCGTCTATCGTACAAGATGCGCCTTTAAACTTTTCGGCAGCCGAAACGGGGGATGACGAATGGTCACCACAAAACTATGAAAATGATTTTCAGGGTCCCGTACGCTTAAGAAAAGCGCTCGCCCACTCCATAAACACGGTGGCGATTCGTGTACTGGAAAAAATTGGCCCCAGCTATGCACAAAGTTATATCACGCGTTTTGGCTTCAAAGCCAAAGACCATCCACCCTATCTCACTTTAGCATTGGGTGCTGGTTCTGCCACCCCTTGGGAAATGGCAACTGCCTACGCTGTATTTGCAAATGGTGGCTATCTCGTGAAGCCTACGCTCATTACAAAAATTGTAGATAGTAGCGGCAAGGTGATTCTTGTCAGCAAGTTTCAACATGCTGGCAAAGACGCGCCGCGCGTCATTGATGCACGTAATGCATTTATCATGAACTCCATGATGCAAAGCGTCATTCAAAACGGCACCGCCATCAAAGCATTAAAACTTGGCCGCCAAGATATTGCAGGGAAAACAGGGACTACCAATGATCATAATGATACTTGGTTTGCCGGGTATAGCCCAAAACAGGTTGCCATTACTTGGATGGGTTTTGATAAGCCTCGCTCCCTAGGCAAGGGTGAGACTGGCGCGGCAGCGGCGCTGCCGATTTGGATCAAATATATGGCAGTCGCGCTAAAAGGCGTGCCGGAAATGGCCATGCGCATGCCAGAAGGGGTGGTCGCAATCAATATAGACCCGGCAAGAGGAACACGCAGTGATAGCGGCATATTAGAGTACTTTTATCATGAAAATACACCTCCGTATTATGAAGAACCATTACCCCCGCTCTTGAATGAAGATGAAAATCCTGATGGAACATATGTGCCTGACGGAACAGATGCGCAGCAACAGCAAGCACAACAAGTACTGCAACCTGAAATCATATTATCGCCTGCGACACCTAATAAAGTGCCACCTAAAGAGAATGAACCTGCGAAATCAGAACCTAATCCTTCGGCTGATCCGCAAAATGCAGCTTCTAAAATGCTCAATCCCTAACTAAAAATAAACAGTGAATTACCATGGCCAAGGAAAACCTGCAGCAAACACGCCTGTTAATTGCGCAGCAAGCCGCCAGAATGATGGCGGAAGACGGCATCTCAGATTTTGCTTATGCCAAAAATAAGGCCGGGCGACAAATCGGTGCGGTTGACAACAATGTACTGCCTTCTAATGCTGAAATTGAAGCAGAACTCAAACTTTATAACGCACTATTTTTAGCCGATGAACAACCTGAAAATTTGCGCGCTCTTAGAAAAAATGCGCTATTCACCATGCAATTGCTCGAAAGATTTAGCCCCTATTTAACTGGCGCAGTCCTCGATGGCACGGCTGGCTTAGGCACAGAAACGCATATTCACCTATTCGCCGACAGCCTAAAAGAAGTCGAAATGTTTTTGCTGAACCTTGATATTCCGTTTGAAACCAACGAAAAATATTACCGCATCATGAACGACGGCAAGCGCGACAAAAAAGGTGATGCTCGCAAAAAAGTTCCTGTTTTTTCGCTAGAAATGGAAACTGGCATCATCAAACTCAGCGTATTTGAGGTCGATGAAATCAGACAACCAACCAAACGCGCCGCTGATGGTAGCAATGCAGAACGCGCTGACATTACCGCATTAAAAAACCTCATCGCAAACACTTAAAAATAAGCTAAAATTGCCCGAGCAGAAAAAACACCTCTGGAAGCCTCATAAACAGTGGCTCGCAGACTGATTAAATAATGTGCAACTCAAAACGGCCTAAAAACGGTGAATTTTCGTATGGTTTTTTTAGGTTTTAAACTCCCCTGCTGCCGCGCCGAGCAGCGCAAGCTTGATGGGAGTTTTCGGCAAGCGGCTGTTTGAGCAGAGCGAGTTTCCGCTTGCCGCCCATCAAGCTGAGCAGCGCAGGAAACTAGCGGTAGGGGGTAGCCTTCTTTTTGGTTACTTTTTCTTGGCTAAACAAGAAAAAGTAACTCGCTAGTCGCGCGAAAGCGACTGCTTACAATTGGAGCAATTCTTTCAGTTATTGAGACCTAAGCTTGCTAAGTTTGGAACAAGGTCTCCATTCTGCAACCTCTTAAGTTTTAACTTTAATTCTTCAAATTCTTTAAGCGACAAAATTTCATTTTTATACAAACTTCTTAGAAACTCATCCACAGGTTTATTGTTTTTTAAAGAATTTGCATCATAGCAAGATGCCACAATATTTTTGTAAGAATTATTTCCGCCATTAGATTGAGCTATCACGTGGTCTAAATAGCATGTTTCTTCCGTAATTTTTTTACCTGTATAAAAACATTTATAACCTTCGCGTTCAAGAATTGACGGTAGTAATTGTTTATCCTTGTAGAAATCGAGATGCTCAATATCAAGCGCAGCCTGATTTGGTGTATAAATCAAGCCTTCAATATCTCTAGGAAGAACTATTTGAACAAGTATTCCTTTGTGTGAGCGCTCAACTATTTTCACCGCACCTTTGAGCTCCAATGTGCGTAGTTTTTTTGATTTTTGATTGCCACTAGGTGTGTTTCCATCGACACCAGAACCTAAGCCTATCTCTGCGCTTCTAGTACTGAATAGTGTTGAATTCTTTCCTATCAAATATGTATGGCGAAAAATATAGTGATAAATAGCCTGCTCATAAGTATCTAATTTAGGTACGAGATAATCTTGAATATCAATTACATTTTTTGTAATTTCATCCATAGCTAAACTCAACCCTTCAGCCATCTTGCCGCATCCATCGCAAAATACGTCAAAATCCCATCCGCCCCAGCCCGTTTAAACGCCAACAAACTCTCCATCACGCAAGCCTTTTCATCCAACCAGCCATTTTGCGCAGCAGCTTTTAGCATCGCATATTCACCACTCACCTGATACG
>JBARQL010000161.1:0-3640 GCA_049643685.1 Methylotenera sp. | reverse complement strand
CCCATTCGCTCATGGTGGAATCTACATAGCTGGCGTAGCTTGAAACGTTTTCTAACAGAATTTGGCGACCTAGGTAATCTTGCACAATTTTTACGCGCTCGGTGACGTGCTTGGCGGTCTCGATGGTGTAAGGCAGCGGCAGTAAATCGTGTATGTTTTGGCCGTGAATGCCTGTCCAGCATAGGTGGTCAGAGATCCAAGCGGGTTGGATTCTATCGGCTAGATTTTTTAAATCTTTTAAATACGCTTGGTCAAATGGCGCGGTTGAGCCTATGGAGAGCGAAACGCCGTGCATGACCACGGGGTAATCGGCTCGAATACGGTCTAAAAAATTGAGCGGTAAACCGCCAGGAACCATATAATTTTCAGATAGCGCTTCAAACCAATCGACATGCGGCTTGGTGTCTAAAATGGCATTGTAGTGTTCTGTCCTTAAGCCGAGACCAAAACCTAATGAGGATAAATTGTTAAGCATATTGATCTCAAATAATCAGGTACTTTTTGATGAATGGTCAAAATTGAGCATGAGCATGTTGCCATAGCCATGCTCAATTTAACAAACCATTAAACTAAATGACCACCTTTAGTCGTACATTCAGCACCCGTTAATGCTAAGTGACCCTGACCAGCACACTCGTTTTGTCCTTTGCATGCATTGGCTGCTGTTTTGCAAGAACCTTGACCTTTACAAGCATTTTTTGCTGTTTTGCAAGAATTGTGACCTTTGCAAGCATTACCAGCTGTCTTACAATCGCTAGTGCCTTTACATGAGTTTACGCCTACACATGCGCCCACAGCGCCACTGCTAGCCGTGCTGGTGCCAGTACCTGCGCAACCCGCTAAGATAAGTGCTGCTGCACCAATTGCTAATAACGCACCGCGACGACCTTTAGATGTTTCAATAGACATGTTAATTCCTTCCAAATATTTGTGATAAAGAGCTTGCATCTCAAGTTTTGAGTAGGCATTAATCCCTACAAAAAATCATCCGACAGCGAGCCTATTTAATTATGTGAGATTGCATAATTCAGATGCATCATGCGCCACACAAACCTTAGTCGGAGGGATTTACAAAACCTTACAAATTATTTCAACTTAAATAATCAATCACCAAAGGCGCATGATCACTAAAGCGCTCATCTTTATAAATACTGGCGGAAACCGCTTTGGCGGCAATTGCTGGCGTCGCAATCTGATAATCAATACGCCACCCGACGTTTTTAGCCCAAGCTTGGCCGCGATTGCTCCACCAGGTATAGCATTCGTCAGTGGTATTGGGATGCAGTTTTCGGTAAACATCAACCCATCCGACTTGATCAAATAATGTAGTGAGCCATGCCCGTTCTTCAGGCAAGAAACCTGAGTTTTTCTTATTGCCTTTATAATTTTTAAGGTCAACTTCTTTGTGAGCGATATTCCAGTCACCACAAATCACCACTTCTCGTCCACTGGCAATCAGCGCCTGTAAATGCAGCATAAAGCGTGTCATGACACTAAATTTAAATGCTTGACGCTCTTCTCCGCTGGAACCTGAAGGCAAATACAATGAAATAACACTTAGGTTTCCGAATTGGCACTCCAAATAACGTCCCTCGCTATCGATATCGGCCACTTCTTTATTTGAACCGCCTAATCCTTCTATCACCTGATCAGGCTTGATTTTGGAATAAATACCTACGCCGCTATAGCCTTTTTTTTCTGCGCAGTGAAAATAGCCATAATATCCTTCAGGATTTAACATTTCGTCAGTCATATCTGCCTTTTGCGCTTTGATTTCTTGCATACATACGATGTCTGCACTTTGCTTTTTTAACCAGGCAAATACACCTTTATTGGTGGCAGAGCGTATGCCGTTTAGGTTTAGCGATATAATCTTCAAAACTTTATCCTTAAATTTTCAATATGATATTTTTAATATGAACCAACAACACAAGCAATTTGGATCTGAAAAACAATTCAGCCAAGAGTTTATCGCATTTGCACTGAAAAAAGAGGTATTACGCTTTGGTGAATTCAAAACTAAAGCGGGTCGCCTCAGCCCGTATTTTTTTAATGCCGGCCTGTTTAATGATGGTGAAAGCTTAATGAAACTTGGCGAGTTTTACGCCGCCGCTATTCAAAATTCTGGTATTGAATTTGACATGCTGTTTGGCCCAGCTTACAAAGGCATTACCTTAGTGGCCAGCATTGCCATTGCATTTGCCAAAAATGGTCACAACCTCCCTTATGCCTACAACCGCAAAGAGGCCAAAGACCACGGCGAGGGCGGCTTGATTGTTGGCAGCCCACTCAAGGGCCGTGTACTGATTATTGATGATGTCATTTCTGCGGGAACTTCCGTACGAGAATCCGTAGAGCTCATCAAGGTCAACGGCGCTAGCGCTTGCGGCGTTGCTATTGCCATAGATCGACAGGAAAAAGGCACTGGAGAGCTATCAGCCGTACAGGAAGTAATTAAGCAAAATCAAATCCCAGTGTGCGCGATTGCCAATTTAGACGATTTACTGAATTATTTGCAAAATAAGCAAGAATTGGCGCAATATTTGCTTGCTGTTAAGGCTTATCGCCAGCAATATGGTGTGATAGCATACGATTAACGATATGATATTAGGAACATCATTACCGACCATGGAAAACCGTTTGGCAAAATGAAGCAATTGTTTGAAACCCAAATCCAACCCAATGAAAATGGGGCTAATCTTCATCGCTTGAATAAGCCATTTAGCTTAGCGGCTTTATCTTGGCTGTTTGCCAGCGCTTTGTTACTCACCACCTTCGTGCAACCCGCCAATGCCGAAGGCAAAATTGTGAAGTGGAAAGATGCCAATGGCGTCACCCATTATGGCGACAAGTTGCCAGCCGAGGCCGCAGGACGCAGTAATAGCGAGATCAATAAAACCGGGGTTGTTGTTAAAAATAATAATGCTTACGACGCAAAAGTGGATAGCGGCGAAGTTGAGCGCACTAATACCAGCCAGGCTCGAAGGGATTCTGCGCTATTAGCTTCATACGGTAGCATAGAAGAGATTGATTTAGCCAGAGACCGCAATATCAAAAGTGATGAACTGGCTTTGGCCAATTTGAATCAGCGATTAACGGATACGCGCGCCACATTACAAAAAACCAAAGATAAACAGGCCAGCTATGTGAAGCGTAAAAGACCTGTGCCAAGTAACCTCACGGATGACATTAGGTATAATCAAGCGCAAATTGCAAAAACGCAAAGTGAAATGACTGCCGTAGAAAAGAATATTGCGGTCACCATGGCGCGCTTTGCCAGCTATAAAGTCAGATATGCTGAGTTAAAACCTAATAACGACAAATCACCTGCCATCATTGAGGGCAAAAAAACTTTGGTTGAGCTGGACGCTAAAAAAGTGCTGGTCAAAGCACGTTTGAATGGCTTTCTCAAACAAGCCCTTGACGCTAAAAAGGCCGGGGTAGAACAGCCAAAAGAGGTTTCCTTAGGCATCCAACAAGCCAATGACGAGCTTGCGCGCTTGGATTTAGAAATTATGGCGACACAAGCCAAAATGAAAGAATAACCACCTTTATCGCTCAGCAGATTTAGCTTAGCCGCCGAGCCTTGAAAATATTTAAAAACACCGTCATTTACACCCGAGAGAAAAACGCTGCCCTG
>JBARQL010000160.1:0-1538 GCA_049643685.1 Methylotenera sp. | reverse complement strand
CCTGGCACCGGGCGCACAACGCTGATGTTAAGTGCCATGCAAGAGGTTGCCGCACAGCTTGCAAGCCCCGCTGATTTAATTGCACTTTATCAATTTGATTTAAATGGCAAGCCTCTATTTGTTAAGCTTCCAGCAGGTGTAGGAACACAATTAAAGCAAGCGCAAGATAATTTTATTCGGCAATTAGCCAAAGCGTTACCAACCTTACTTGAGGCCAAAGTTAAAGAAAACTCACTCAAGCCGATACAGATATTTTTAGAAACACAGATCAATGTAATTGTCGGTAAAATTGCGTTAATTCAAGAGCATGCCTCCTTGATTAATTATTTTAAGTTGCTTAAACAAGATGTTCTGGAATATTTAGATGCTTGGCAGCCTAGCCTTGGCAGTGAGGGTGAGGCCAATATTGACGCGTTGTTGAGCGAGAGTTTTTTTGGTCGTTACCGCGTGAATGTGTTGGTTGAGCATGCGGTAGATGCGTTAAATTCAGCGATTAATGCGCCAGCAATTTATGACAATGACCCAAGCTTGCAGTCATTATTTGGTGGTATTGAAAGCGCAGGCGAAGCAGGCAATGCGCCAGATTTTATGCGTTTGCGTGCCGGCAACCTTTTGCGTGCAGACGGCGGCACGCTGTTGCTCCACTTGCGTGATATTTTGGCGGATGAGCAAAATGGTGCGCAGCTCCTTGAAAAATTACATCGTTTTTTACGCAATGGCACGTTGCAAATTGAAGATTTAAGCAGCAGTAATAGTCAGGGTGGTGGTTTTGTCAGCACACAGGCGTCCATTCCCGTTTCAGTCAAGCTGGTACTAATTGCAACGCGTGATGACTACTACGCGTTAGTCGATGAAAAGTCTGATTTCTTTAACTACTTTCCTATTAAAATTGAATTTTCCGAATACGTAAAAGCCAATGCAGAAAGCTATCATGTGTACGCGGCTTTTATTGCACAGAAATGTCAGCAATATCACTGCAAGCATTTCACCGCAGAAGCTGTGGCAGCGTTATTGCAAGCGATGCACCGCTTAATTGAAGACCAAACACGCTTAAGTACAAAATTTGCCGATTTAGAAAAACTGATCTTGGAAAGCGCGGCTGTGGCTGGCTTACGCGGTGCTAAACTTGTCGCGCTTGAAGATGTAAAAGCAGCGATTAGTCGTAAATATGCACGGCATAGTTATATTGAAGCGCGCATTCGCGATTCTATTGTAGATAATGAATTAATGATTAATGTGCAGGGCGAGGTGATTGGCCAAATTAACGGCCTGACGCATGTTGATCTTGCAGATGCCAGCTTTGGCTCGCCGGTGCGAATATCTGCAAATTGCTATGCTGGCCGCCAAGACGTGCTTACGATAGACCGTGAAGTGGCCATGAGCGGCCCCACGCACGATAAAGGCGTGATGATTTTGCAAAGCTGGCTACACGCTAATTTTGCAGACTCAAATCCATTAAACATGACGGCGTCATTGGTGTTTGAGCAAGAGTATAGCGGCGTGGATGGTGACTCTGCATCGTGCGCAGAGTTGTTTGC
>JBARQL010000159.1:0-5697 GCA_049643685.1 Methylotenera sp. | reverse complement strand
AATCAGCCTTTAATTTTAATGCCGAGTTGTTTGAGTTTTCGATACAAATGCGTCCGTTCTAACCCTGCAATCTCGGCCAGTTTACTCATATTATTCGTATAATTTTTCATGTGGTAATTAAAATACAGGCGCTCAAAATCATCTCGCGCTTCGCGTAGCGGCTGATTCAAATTGGGTAACAAATTGGTTTCTGCTGCGGGCACTTCTGCTGGCTTTACCGAAGTTTTAGCAACCGTGCTTTTTTCAGTAGCCACTTGCTCTGAAGTTTGCGTTTGTTCAAACTGATGCAATACACGCTTCACGTCTTCTAAGGTAATTTTTTCACCTAAGCTTGTTTGAATTAAATTGCGAATCGCCGCGTCTAACTGAGCCAAATCTCCAGGCCAATCGGCATTGCGCATCGCATTGAGCGCAGCCACATCAAACTCGCGATATTCAACTCCCGCCAATTCCAATTGCAAGTTGGCAATCGCAACGACTAAATCTGGAATATCTTCTTTATGCTCCTCAAGCGCAGGGACACGCAATGAAACGGCTGAAAGTATCTGCAATAAATTATGATCAAATAAAGCTTCCGCCTGTAATTTCGGTAAATTCTCACTGGTGCCACACACCACACGCACATTGTATTTTTCTGATTTTGTGAGTAATAGCAATAAGCCTTTTTGCTGAATTTTGTTAAGTTCAGAAACTTCACTGATATAGATGATACCGTCACGCGTTGCTTCTAAAATGTCTAACGGCGCATTGGCTAGATGATTAAAATCAGTGAGTTGCAACCAAGGGCTATTGGCGTCATGCAAATAACGCGCGCATAACTCTGTGCCACAACCTTCTGGCCCAATGAATAATATGGGGCTCGGGCTCACACTGCTCGCAATTTTATCTAATCGCTCCTTCAACGCTGTCACAATGGGGCTCTTGCCCAAACTTGCCAAGCTCATTTCTGACCTAGGTAGCTGCTCGCCATGTTTGAGTGCTGCCTCTACCGTTTTTAATAATTTTTGCAGGGCAATTGGCTTTTCTAAAAAATCAAACGCCCCGATGCGCGTGGCTTCAACCGCAGTATCTATCGTACCGTGACCAGACATCATCACGACTGGCATCGTCAGTAAGCTACTATTAGCCCATTCTTTTAGAAGTGTGATGCCATCACAATCTGGCATCCAAATATCGAGCAACACAATATCTGGGCGTTCGTGCAAGCGTATCGCACGCGCTGAGGCCGCATTTTCCGCAAGCTGCACCTGATAACCCTCATCTTGCAGAATATCGCGCAATAACTCGCGAATGCCGATTTCATCATCTACGACTAATATATTTTTTGAGGCCATGCTGTTGTCTTCTAATGTTCTGAATTGTTTAATTTAATGGTGATATGCGACCACACTACTGCTTATTTTTACTCATCATCTTACCAAATAGCGGAATGCTAATGGTCACTAACGCACCTGCCGTTTCTGCATTAGCAGCTTTTGAATGCTCAGATCCAATATTCTCAATTCTAATACTACCTTTATGCTCTTCAATAATCTTTTTAACGATGGCTAATCCAAGCCCCGTGCCATGCGGTTTTGTGGTCATATAAGGTTCAAACGCATGCAATAGCATTGCTGCAGGAAAACCTGTGCCATTATCTTGGACCTGCAACACCAGCATTGTGCCCTCTATTTTTGTAATTACCTTAATCGTCGCATTTGGTTTCACAGCACCTAGATTATTGACTATTGGGTTACCAACTAATGCATCTTGTGCATTTTGCAATAAGTTATGAATCACTTGACGTAGCATCGTACTATCTCCATTAATATCGCACGCTTGGGGTTCCAGCGAAATTGAAAGGTTGATTGCGGGCAAGTCGTAAAAAGAAACGACTTCTTCAATGAGCCTATTCAGGTTTAATTTTTGCATTTTGGGCGCTGGCGCACGCGCATACTCACTAAATTCATTGACCATTTTCTTCATTGCATCAACTTGATTCACAATGGTTTCTGTCGAGCGTTTGAGCATCTGCGCATCTGCGCCTTCTAATTTACTTTGCAGTTTATGCGCCATGCGCTCAGCTGAAAGCTGTATGGGTGTCAGTGGATTTTTAATTTCGTGGGCAAGTCTTCTCGCCACCTCGCCCCAGGCAGCGTCTCGCTGCGCCTGCACCATCGTCGTGACATCGTCAAACACCACTACATAGCCGCCATCAGGCAGCCGTGTGCCACGCATTGTTAAAATTTGCTTTCCTTGTGCATTCAGTAGTTCAATTTGCGTTTTTATTTCATCTTTCTGATGAAGATTTCCATGGCTATTTTTTACACCACCCTGTTTTAGGGATTCGCCTTGCTTGCTTATTTCTACAGCATCTTGTTGAAGATCCAGCGCTATTCCTTGAAAAAAATTCGCTAACCGCGGCTGCTTTTCAATGATTCTTTCTAAGGTAAAGCCCACATAAGGCGCTAACGCCACATCTAAAATATTTGCTGCGGCTTCGTTATAAGTTCGTAATTCACCACGCTGGTTGAGTGCCATAACGCCCGATGACAAATGGGCAAGAATCGTCTCTAAATAACCGCGCGCCGCTTCGACACGCGCTCTATTGCTGTCTGCCGCTTTAGTGGCGTCATCCAGCTGCTGGGTCATACTGTTAAATGACTGCACCAGCACGCCTAATTCATCTTTACCATGCGCGGGCAATACCGTACTGTAATCCCCGCTGGCAATCGCTTTGGTTCCTTCTGCCAGCACAGTCAGTGGCGCAGATAGCCGACGGCTTAACACAAAGGCAATGGCAACCGCCCCTAACATTGCGAGCATCATCACTAAAGTCAGTGTCAGCGCAAACACCTCTCGTAACGAGGCGCGGCTGTATGAAAGCTGCTGATAATCCTGATAGACATCCTGTACGCTTTCAGCAGTCGTGGCAAGTGGCTTAGGTACTGGCTGTAGCAATTGCAAAATACGGGTTTCACCCACTAGGGTTTGCCCGTTCACGGGTGTAAGTACGCGCAAGTACAAGCCCTTATTGCCAATGGGCTCGATACTGCCCAAGGTATGTTTCTGCGCTTGTCTGAGTTGCGCTACGCTAGGTAACTCAGGTAAAAAACTGGCGGAGTCGCTACTGGAGACCTCTAAAATTCTCCCTTGCACAGTCAATAAGGTCGCATCCTGAATACCACTTTTTTCGCGTAAATCATTCAAAATTGAGCGCGTTTTAGCGGGTTGGAACGCAAGGCTGATGGCCATGCCTTCGCCTTTTTCTTTCACATCTGCCAACATAATGTCTAAGGCTGTACGACCTAAATTCAAGCCACCTTCAAGGGCTGCTTCCACTTTTAAATTGAACCACGATTCAATCGAGCGCGTTAAAAAATTAACCGATACCAAATACACGATTAAACCAGGAATAAGCGCCATCATGGCAAAGCTGGCTAACAGGCGCAATGTGAAGCGGCTTCCAACGACACGCCTGCGAATTTGTCTCGTTAAACGCCCAATCTGATAAGCAATCACCAGCACTAGAAATGCCGCAAGCACAATATTCAGCGTCACCAGCAACGCATAATATTCACCCGAAGCAGCTGTATTTGCGCTTGCATTTGAAAGCAAGTACAGCAAAAATGCGCCCAACACTGCGCTGATATATGCGACATATTTCATTTAGCAGGTTCTAATTTCACTTCCGGGTTTGGCTCGGCTTTCATCTCTGGCTTAACGGGGTTATTGACCAGATTGGGCACCCACTCAAATCGCTGGGTGCTCATTTTCCAATCTTCTGCGCCGACTGAATCGCCCTGTAGGGCCTGGGGTAATTTTTTAGTGTCAAGCCGCATCAAAAAGACAGCTTTATAGGACTCATCTTTACCTAATTCGGATTTTTTAAATACTTTTAAACCACTAATATCAGACAAATCATCAAGGGCTTCATCTAGCCTCACGAAAGCTTTTTGCTGATCGCCGCGTGTGACCAAAAATTGCCTTGATAGCGCATGGTAGCTTAAGGCCAGCTCATGCACCACCGTGACAATTTCATCATCAAACCAATACTTTCCGGGCTGAGCAAGCTGAAATTCCACTAAAAAATTCAGCACAAACCCTTTACTAATCGCTTCCTCGACTTTTTGACTAAACTTCATGTCGACATCTGCATTCAGCACGAAAAAGTCTTCTACCGCGACTAACTCCGCACTTCTTACGTTTAAACTTGAATTGCCCGCCAGTACAGTGTGGGTCAATAGCGAGAGCACCGCCACCAACAAAATATGTTTAATTTTTTTGCAGCAGTGCATAAAAAAAGCCATCATGTGCGGTTGTGGGGATTAGTTGACCGTTCAGCTGCGTGATGCTTGCTGGGAGGGATTTGCCTGGCAATGCAAAAGGCAACCGCTCAGCATCTGCATTATTCTGTAAAAATTGATTCACTTGTTCTTGATTTTCTTCATTAAAAACGGAACATGTTACATAAAGCAATTTACCACCCTTTGCCAACATCTGCCATAAATTCGCCAAAATTTTGGCCTGCTGTGCGACAAAAGAAGCCACGTCCGCCTCGCGTCGAAGCCATTTAATATCTACATGGCGTCGCACAATACCAGAGGCCGTGCAGGGTACATCGGCTAATATCCGATCAAAAGGCTGATGGTCCCACCAGTTAGCAGACGAAGCATCGCCAACCATTAAGTTAGCGGTTAATTTGAGCCGATCTAAATTACTTTGCACGCGTTGCAAGCGCACTTCATCACTATCTAATGCCGTTAAAGACACGTCAGCCAATTCCAAAATATGCCCTGTTTTACCACCAGGTGCGCAGCAGGCATCTAATACGCGCATATTGGGAGTAAGTGTTAGCAAACTTGCCGCGAGTTGCGCGCCGTAATCTTGCACAGAAACAACGCCATCGGTAAACCCTGGTATTTTTTCTACGGGCAGCGGCTTGGTTAATATCACCGCCTGTTCACCAATGGCGCTTGCTTCAATAGCTTGACGCGCCAGCAATTGAACATAGTCATCCATGCTAATTTTTTGCGTATTCAACCGCAAAGTCATCGGTGGATGCTGATTGCCAGTTTCTAGCATGCCCTGCCAATGGTCAGGATATTGAGCCTTAAGCTTATTAATCCACCATTGCGGATAAGAATAAGTCGCCACTTCGTTAGCGCTTAACTTTGCCGCAAGCTGGTCTTTTTGACGTAAAAAGTTACGCAAAATCGCATTCACCAAACCCTTAGCCCAATTCTTAGCGGCAGGTCGTTTAAGTTGGCTGACTGCTTGCACCGCCTGATTCACCACAGTAAACGCATCGGCTTTATCATGCAATAACTGATAAATAGCCACTAGTAACAAGGCATTGATGCGGTCATCTGTGAGCGGCTTTTCTAACAATTGCACGAGGTAAGCGTCAATCTGCCCATAAAAACGTAACGTGCCATAACTTAAATCCTGCGCCGCCCCGCGTTGCTGAGGCGTAGCATTAGGAAACAGCGCCAAAGCCGCAGGCAGCGCTAATGTTAAATTACGGCCCGATAACACCTGATTCACCGCGTTTGCAGCCATTTGTTGAGAGATATACAAAGAAAACTTTCTTAATGCGCGAGCATGTTGATTAAAGGTAGATTTTACTTGATATCGCACCATCGAGTGCCATTAAAATGGCGAACAAATAAAAGCGCTTTTGCCACTTCAAAAACTTGTTAAAAAAACCTTTTAAAA